>PKWQ01000311.1 GCA_003133265.1 Acetobacteraceae bacterium | reverse complement strand
CGCAGCCTGCTGTCGCATGCCGACCTCACGCTGGCACCCGGCCGCGCCGTGGTGGTCTCCGGCCGCTCGGGGGCGGGAAAATCCACGCTGTTCCGGGCGCTGGCGGGCATCTGGCCGTTCGGCCTTTCACGACGACCGGCTGGTGCTGGACCAATCCTCCGACGCCACGGGCCATCTCGTCCCGACCCCGCTGCAGCCCGCCTGATTCGCGGCGGCTGCCTGATTCGACAGGATTGCGACGGTGTTCGTGGCGGAATGCTCGCCGACTGGTCGCCGCACGAGCGAAGCCTCGTTGGTATTATATCGAGCCCCGCCTGCCGCCCACTTATTTTATCCGTGGCGGACAGACCGCTTCGCAAATTAGGGCGCCGAGCCCAAGCCAATGGAGAGCCCACGTCCCATCATCAGTCCCAGGATGCCCGGGCGATCGCTGAATTCTTTCATCGTCCGGTAGGGCACTGCCGTGACATCTGCGATGAAGTTGAGCTTCTGGGCCACATCGAGGGCGCTGAACCGTCCAGAGGTTGGCTGTCTCTCGAACAACGATGCCACCGACTGGAGCGTTCGCTGCGGGATGATGGCCAGAACCTTTCGGTGTTCCGGCGTAATGTCGTCGATGGTGAGGACGCGCGATAGACTGGCGGCCACGGCCGCCGCCGGGCTTTTCTCCTGCGGAGGTGTGGCCGTCAACTCACCGATCCGAAAATCCATCTCAACGCCGTTGGTCTGCATGAGGTAGACGGTGTCGCCGTCGCACTCCAGAACCTTACCGCTGTGCTTACCGGTTCTCTGATAGACTATTTGTCCAACCAAAAACATTGACTTTCTTTCCATTTTGGGGCGGTCGACATGACAATTGGGCGACGGGTCCCGACAATCTTCCCTTGTCCCCGAGCGCCTTTTCCCGACCCACTACAGCAACAGGAGTGCCCATGGCCACACCTACGGACGAGAACAGCGCCGAATTCCAGCGAGGCTGGGACGCCGCCCTCCTTGCCGCCCGCTATTGGCACGAGGGGAAGGCCAAGCAAGCAATCATCCAATCTAGGCGCACCCGATTCCCGAAAGCTTTGGAACGCGAGGCGGAGGTTCATCGCCATTCAGCCGAAATGATGATGACCCTGAGTCCCGACGATGTCTGAACTTGAAACAGCACCCAATCGGATTGGGTGCTGTTTCACAGATCATCATCAGGCAGAACGCCTTTGGGCTTCGGTGTGCCCATATTGACCGCGGCGCGCGGGTCAGACGCCGTTACACCCCTCGCCGTCGGCAATCGCCAGCGCCCGCTGCCCCAGCTTCAGAAGCCTCCGCTGCGAGACCAGAAACGCATTCGGCGCGGTGCCGGAAATGCAATCCTCGGACGTGAACCGTGTGTTCCAGCGTTCGCGTTCCTCGCTGTCGCTCATTGACCGGCTTCGCGTGCCGGATCATCGGCGTGTTCCTGGCGCCTGTCGTCCGCCATCACTTCCAGCCACATCGCGTTGAGGATCGCGAAGAAGCAGGCGAGACCGAGGCCCAGGATCCAACTGAAGTACCACATCACCTTTCTCCTTCGTTCAGTAGCTGTGATGGTCCGCTTCGACCTGCCGCTCGGTCACCTTGCCGCGCAACACACGGTAGATGAACGCCGTGTAGCCGAGTACGACCGGCAGCAGCATGACCACCATAATCAGCATGATCAGCAGCGTCGTCCGGCTCGACGACGCATCCCAGACGGTCAGACTGCTCACCGGATCGAAGGAAGACGGAAGGATGAACGGGAACATGCTCACCCCTGCGGTCGCAACCACGCCGAAAACGGAGACGCTGCTTGCGAGGAAGGCGCTGCGCTCGTAGTGGCGCCACGCGGCCACGCCCGCCAGCACCGCGCCGACAAATCCAAGCGCCGGCGCCGCCATCATCCACGGCATGGACCGGTAGTTCGCGAGCCATGTGCCGGTCTCACGCACGACGGTCTTGCCCAGCGGGTTGGAAGCCGCATCATGCGCCAAGGCCCCCGAAATACGATAGCCCTCCAGGTTCGCCGTCCAGACACCTCCCGCGGCGAACAGCAGGACAAGCAGGAAGGCCGCGAGAATCGCTGCGGTTCGCGCTCTTCCGGCGACCGGGCCGTCCGCCTTCGCGGCGAGATAGTTACCACCGTGCATCGCCAGCATTACGACCGAAACGAGCCCGCATAAGACCGCGAAGGGGCTGAGCAGATCGAAGAAGCTGCCATGGTAGGCCATGCGCAGCGTATTGTCGAAAGCGAAGGGCGCGCCCAGCAGGGCATTGCCGACGGCCACGCCGAAGATCAGCGCCGGCACGAACCCGCCGAGAAACAGCATCCAGTCCCAGATGGCCCGCCAGCGCCGCCCCTCGAGTTTGCTACGGTACTTGAAGCCCACGGGACGCAGGATGAGCGAGCACAGCACGACGAACATGGCGAGATAGAAGCCGGAGAAGGCCACGGCATAGATCGCCGGCCAGGCGGCGAAGATCGCGCCCGCACCCAGGATCAGCCATACCTGATTGCCCTCCCAGACCGGCCCGACCGAGTTGATGGTGACGCGACGCTCACCATCGGTGCGGGCGACAAAAGGCAGCAGGAGTCCGACACCGAGATCGAACCCATCCATGACGGCGAAGCCGATGAGCAACACACCGAGCAGAAGCCACCAGATGACGCGCAGCGTCGGATAATCGAAAAAATCCATGGTCATTCTCCCGCTCTCGCCTGATGCCCATCGCTGACCGCCGGTGATCCGCCCTGATCCGCCTCGGGGCCGAGCCGGATGTATTTCACCAGCAGAAACAACTCGACCACGGCAAGCGCGCTGTAGAACAGGCCGAAGCCACCCAGGCTGAGCCATACGTTCCCGGCGGTAATGCTGGATGCCGACAGGAAGGTCGGCAGGACACCGTCGATCGTCCAGGGCTGCCGGCCGTTCTCGGCCACGAACCAGCCGAGTTCGGAGGATATCCAGGGCAACGGCATGATCAGCACCGCGAGCCGGAGAAACCACACATGGCGATCGAGGCAGCGCGTTGCCGAGAGCCAGAAGGAGAAGGCGAAGAAGGCGATGAAGAAGAAGCCGATCCCGACCATGAATCGGAACGACCAGAACAGCGGCAGCACGTCAGGCACCGTGTCCCAGGCCGCCTTCTCGATCTGCTCCGGTGTGGCGTCGGTCACCTTGTCCGTGTAGCGCTTGAGGAGCAGGCCGTAGCCCAGATCCTTGACATGCGCACCGAGGGTCGCCCGAACGCCTGCATCGTCCGGGTGCGCCCTGACCTGCTCGAGCGCACCGTAGGCGAGCATGCCGCTGCGGATCCGGTTCTCGTTCGCCGCAACCAGCGGCTTGATGCCGGACACCTCCTGATCGACGGACCGTGTCGCCATGAGCCCCAACATCCATGGCACTTCCACCGCATAGTGGGTCGTGCGCGTGGTCAGATCGGGAATGCCGAAGATCGTAAAGCTCGCTGGTGCCGGCTGCGTCTCCCACATCGCCTCGACGGCGGCGAGCTTCATCTTCTGGTTCTGCGAGGTGGTGTAGCCACTCTCGTCGCCGAGCACGACGACCGAAAGCGCCGCCGCAAGCCCAAAGCTCGCCGCGACTGTCATCGACCGCTTCGCGAACTCGCTGTTCCGGCCCTTGAGCAGAAACCAGGCGCTGATACCCATGACAAAGATGGCGCCGGTGACATAACCGGCGCTGACGGTGTGGACGAATTTCGCCTGCGCCACGGGGTTGAACAGAACCTCGGTGAAGGAACTTACCTCCATGCGCATCGAGCTTGGATTGAACACCGCGCCGACCGGGTTCTGCATCCAGCCATTCGCTATCAGTATCCACAGCGCCGAAAGATTCGAGCCGAGGGCCACGAGCCACGTCGCCGTCAAATGTCCCACCTTCGACATCCGATCCCAGCCGAAGAAGAACAGCCCGACGAAGCTCGCTTCGAGAAAGAAGGCCATCAGACCTTCGATCGCGAGCGGCACGCCGAAGATGTCGCCGACATAGTGCGAGAAGTAGGCCCAGTTCGTGCCGAACTGGAATTCCATGGTGATGCCGGTGGCGACGCCCATGGCGAAATTGATGCCGAAGAGCATGCCCCAGTATTTTGTCATGTCCCGCCAGATCGTCCGGCCGGTCATGACGTAGACGCTCTCCATGATCCCCAGAAGGACCGAAAGACCGAGCGTGAGTGGGATAAAGAGGAAATGGTACATGGCCGTGAGGCCGAACTGGAGCCGTGACAGCTCAACCGCCGTACTATCGATCATGGTTTACCTCTTTGCCTGCGCCTGATCCAGCAGATGGTACGCGACCACCCGCTCCGTGACAGTCGGCCGATCGGCCGGAGCGAAGAAGAGGAAGTACAGGAGAGCGAGAGCGACAGCCTTCAGGCACAGCACCGTGACAATTTCCCGCCAATAGGCGGAGCATGGCAGCAGGCCGGTTCCAGCCCGTTCAAATCGTCCGGTCTGCATCGCGCAGCACCACGTAGATCGCGGGAATGACGAGGACCGTCAGCAGCGTCGAGGACGCAAGCCCGAACAGCAGCGAGATCGCAAGCCCCTGGAAGATCGGGTCGAGCAGGATTGTCGCTGCGCCGATCATCGCCGAAAGCGCGGTGAGCAGGATCGGCTTGAAACGTACCGCGCCCGCCTGCAGCAGCATTTCACGCAGCGTCTTGCCCTGCCCGGCGCCGTGCCGGATGAAATCGACGAGTAGGATGGAGTTTCGCACAATGATGCCGGCGAGCGCGATGAAACCGATCATCGAGGTCGCGGTGAACGGCGCCCCGAGCAGCCAATGGCCGAACATGATGCCGATCAGCGTCAGGGGAATCGGCGTCAGGATGACAAGCGGCAGCTTGAAGCTGCCGAACTGGGCCACCACCAGGATATAGATACCGAGGATAGCAACGCCGAAGGCGGCGCCCATGTCGCGGAAGGTGACATAGGTGATCTCCCATTCGCCGTCCCAGAGCAATGTGGGTTTCGCCTCGGTCGCCGGCTGTCCATGGAGGCTCACGGTCGGCGGCGGCAGCGCGCCCCAATCATGCCTGGCGATGGCGTCGTCGACCGCGAGCATGCCGTAGATAGGCGCCTCATAGGCGCCCGCCAGTTCCGCAGTCACCATGTCGGCGAAGTGGCCGTCGCGCCGAAACAGCATTTGGGTTCCTTCCTCGCGAGTGACCCGAACGACGTCACCCAGTTCGACCACGCGATTGCTACCGGGGATCACGTTCGCCGGCACTGGAGTAGAGGCCAGCCGCTCGGTCCAGGCAAGATCGTTCTTCGGCAAGCCGATCACGATGTCGATCGGGTTCCGCTCCTCGCCGCGATGCGAATAGCCGACCGGGACGCCGCCCAACAGCATGCGGATCGTGTCATAGACGTCGCTCTGCTCGACGCCGAAGAATTCGAGCCGGTCCTCGTCGATCGAGATGCGAAGCCGCGGCCGGGGATGGCCGTAGGAATCGTCGATGTCGACGATGTAGGGAATGGACGCGAAGATCTTCTTCATCTGCTCGGCCACCGCGCGCCGTGTCGCGGTATCCGGACCATAGATCTCCGCCAGCAATGTCGCGAGCACCGGCGGACCGGGCGGCACCTCGACCACCTTGATCACCCCGCCGGGCGGCAGCGTCAGCGCCTTCAGCCGTTGCCGCAGATCGAGTGCCACGGCGTGGCTCGATCGGCCACGCTCCGATTTGGGAAGGAGATTTACCTGCAACTCGCCCAGTTCGGGCGATTCGCGCATGTAGTAGTGCCGCACGAGGCCATTGAAGTTGAACGGCGCCGCAGTGCCGGCATAGGCCTGGATCGACTGCGCCTCCGGCATCCGCCGGGCGATCTCGGCAGCGGCGAACAGCGTGCGCTCGGAATCCTCCAGGCTGGCCCCTTCCTGCAAGTCGAGCACCACATCGAGTTCGGATTTGTTATCGAACGGCAGCAGCTTGACGGTCACGTCCTTGGTCGCGAACAGGACACAGGCGAGCACGGTCGCAATACCGACCACGCCGAGAAAGATCCCTGCCGAGCGGCGCGACCGCACGATCGGCATGGCGAAGCGCCGGTAGAGCCGCCCAAGCCGTCCGCCGTCCGCCGCCGCATCGTGACCCGCCACCTGGGCCTGCCCGGACGGCGTCAGCTTGAGCATCAGCCAGGGCGCCACGACCATCGCCACGAAGAACGAGAACAGCATCGCCGCCGATGCGTTGGCCGGGATCGGCGCCATGTACGGGCCCATCAGACCGGAGACGAACAGCATCGGCAGCAGCGCCGCAATCACCGTAAGGGTGGCGACAATCGTCGGATTGCCGACCTCGGCCACCGCCTCGATCGCCGCCTGCCTGCGATCGCGGCCGTCGTGCATCGCCCAGTGCCGGGCGATGTTCTCGATCACGACGATGGCATCGTCGACCAGGATACCGATCGAGAAGATCAGCGCGAACAGGCTGACCCGGTTGATGGTGTAGCCCATCAGTTCCGCGGCGAAGAGGGTCAGCAGAATCGTGGTCGGTATCGCCACCAGTGTCACCACCGCCTCACGCCGGCCGATGGCGATGCCGATGAGCACGACGATCGAGACCGTCGCGAGCGCCAGATGGAAAAGCAGCTCGTTCGCCTTGTCGTTGGCCGTGGCGCCGTAGTCGCGCGTTACCTGGACCCGTATGTCGTCGGGGATCAACTGCCCCTTCAGGCTGGCGACGCGATCGAGGATCGCCTGTGAAACCACCACCGCATTGGCGCCGGTGCGCTTGGCGAAGGCGACCGTCACCGCCGGCGCGCGCTGCCATTGCTGGCCTTTGTCTGGCGTGAAGGCCCAGACCCTGTGTTCCACCGGCGCCGAACCGATTACGACCTTCGCGACGTCGCGCACATAGACCGGGCGCCCGTCGCGCGTGGTAATCAGCAACAGCCCGATATCGGGGATACCGGAGAGCGTCTGGCCGGCGGCGACGGTGCGCTCGGTGCCGGCATCGCGCACGGCGCCCGCGAGGAAGGAGCGGTTGGCGTCGCGGACTTTGCCGACCAGCTGCTCCAGCGTCACGCCGAACAGAGCAAGCTTCTCGGGATCTGGCTCGACCCGGATTTGCTCGGCCGTGCCGCCCGAGATGTAGCTGAGACCGATATTGTCGACCTTGATCAGCTCCGAGCGCAGCCGGTCGGCGAGCAGATAGAGATCCTTGTCGGTCCAGTGCGGGGCAGCCTCCGGCGTCGGCGACAGCGTCATCGTCACGATCGCAACGTCGTTGATGCCACGGCCCACGATCAGCGGTTCGGGAATGCCGGTGGGGATGCGGTCGTAATTGGCGCGTATCTTCGCGTGAACCCTGAGGATCGCGTCATCCTCGCTGGTGCCGACGAAGAAGCGCGCCGTTACCACCACCCGATCGTCCTGTGTCTGGCTGTAGACATGCTCGACGCCGTTGATGCCCTTGACGATCGCCTCCAGGGGTTTGGTCACGAGTTCCACGGCGTCGGGCGCCTTGAGCCCGTCGGCGTTCACCATGATGTCGACCATGGGTACGCTGATCTGCGGTTCTTCCTCGCGTGGGATCGTCATCAGCGCGATCAGGCCCGCCACCAGCGCCGCCATCAGAAACAGGGGGGTCAGCGGCGAGCGGATGGTGGCCCGGGTAAGCCGGCCGGACAGACCGAGCTTCATGGTTGCACCAGGACGTCACCCGGCTGGAGGCCCGACAGAATCTCCAACGCATCCGGCATATCCGGGCGCGGCCGGTCGCGCCCGCGCTGTACCGGGGCGTCGATGATCGTCCCATCGGACTTACGCACATGGGCATAGTCGAGCCCGAAGCGGGTCACGATATAGGAGGCTGGAACAATGAAGGTCTGCCGCTCGCCGCCGGAGATCCACACCCGCACCCGCTCGCCCACGAAGTAATCACCAAGGCCGCCGACGCGCGCATCGGCGACGACCCGCCCATCCTCGATCTGCGGATAGACGAGCGTGATGGTACCGAAGCTGGCCGCCCCTTGCCCCAGATCCTCGCCGTCGAGACGAACCGGATCGCCTGCCTTCAAGAAGCGCGCATGCCGCTCCGGCACGCGCAGCCGCAGCACGAAATCCTGCTGGGCAATCGTGGCAACCGCTTCGCCGCTCATCACCACGGCGCCCACCGTGACCGGCACTTTGAGCACGCGCCCGGCGGTCGGCGCCAATACCTGGCCTTCGGCTAACTGCTGCTCGAGCACGGCGCGTTCGGCGGTGCGCGCCTTCAGCATGTTCGCGGCAACGCTGGCCGCCGTGGTCGCCGCATCGAACTGCGCCCGGCTCACCGTACCGCTCCTTACCAGGATTTCGGCTCGTGCGAGTTCGGTCTGGGCTTGCGTCAGCTGCGCTTTCAGGCCCGCGATCTGCGCGTCGAGTGAGCCCTGCTGGAGGATCAGCTTCTCATCGCCGATCATCGCCACGACCTGGCCACGCTCGACCCGGTCGCCCTCCTTGACCGAGAGGCTGGCGATGGTGCCCCCGGTGCGAACGCGTGCCGGGACTACGTCCAGACTCTCGACCGTGGCGAACACCGCCTTATCGTCGGCAGCGGCGACGGGCTCGACTGTGTAGGTCGACGCGGCTTGGCAAGTCCCCGCGAGCAGAAGCGAGGCTGCGGCCAGAAACATCGCCTTGCGCATGGGGGGAATCTTCCTTTGAAGGAGCGTGCCTATCGGCGGTCGACGACGCTTCCGCTGGCGGAACCCGGGGTCATGGTCGGAAGCCGCGCCGCTTTCCATGCCTGAATGCCGCCGGCCATGTGCGCCGTGTGGATGAACCCTCGTTTCAGGCATTGCGCGACCGCCATCGCGGAGCGCTTGCCGGACCCGCAGTGAAAGACGACCTCGCGGCCTTCGGGCGACGGCACGGCACTGGGGTCGAAGGTCGACAACGGAAACAGCAGGGCGCCGTCGACGCGTTCGGCGACGTGTTCCTGCGGCTCGCGCACGTCGATCAGCACGATCGACCGCTCACGCAGCATCTTTTGAATTGCAGCCGGTGAGAGATCCCGCAAGTGGGTTGATACGGTCATTGCTTCTTGCCTTTCTGGCCGGTGGTTTCGGCCGATGCACCGCTCGTGCCCGGCTCGCAAAGTGGCTGGGCCCCGCAATAGACCCTGTAGAGCGTCTCGAGCACCTCCCGGGCCGGCGCGCTCGAGATCGAATACCAGATGGTCTGCCCGTCGCGTCGTGTCGCCACCACGCCGTCCTTTCGCAGGAGGGCAAGATGCTGGGAGACGGTTGAATCCCTGATGCCCAGGAACTCCGCCAACTCGCCGACCGAGCGTTCGCCCTCGATCAGCTGGCACACAATGAGGAGGCGATGGCGGTTGGCCAGCGATTTCAGCAGCTCGCTGGCCTGCTCCGCCGCAATACTCATGGTTGTGGCATTCATTTTCATACCTACGTAAATACGATAAGGCGTATTTTATGTCAAGGACCACCGCTCGGGAAATCCGTTCGAGGACAGTGTCGTCTGGACCCGAGCAGCAGCGGCGAAGACCTGATGTGAGGTAATGCGTGCCTGCTGGTGGGAGCGTAGAGTTGACACCGGCGTCGCCCGCCACCTGAAAACCGATGCGCGCGTTATACGTTCGTACTTGCGAACCTACGGGATGACGTATATACAACACTCGGTGCATATACGGAACCCCGGCCGGGAAGTTGGGAGGCATCGGGCTTCCCGCGCTCACTAGTGCTCAAGGAGGCTAAGATGAACCTCGACAAGGCTGTTGTCTCGTTCGCCGGCATCATGGTGCTGTTGGGCCTCGTGCTGGCGCAGATCTACAGTCCCTATTGGTTGCTGCTGACGGCTTTCGTCGGCCTGAACCTGCTGCAGGCGGGCATCACCGGCTTCTGCCCCGCAGCCATGATCTTCAAGAAGCTCGGCATCCGGCCCGGCAACGCATTCCAGTGACCGCCGGCCGACGCGGGTTCCGAAGGTGAGACCACGGAGTTAGGAGCATGCACAAGGATTGGCCGCGGATCGCTACCGAGCTATCCCAAGCCCTCAAGGAAGTGCGGACCGGATCGCCCGAGACGATGAAGGCGTTTTCCGCGCTCGCCCGCGCCGCGCTTGAGCCAAAGGCGCTGGATGGGAAGACCAAGGAGCTTCTCGCCCTCGGCATCTCCGTCGCGATCCGCTGTGACGGCTGCATCGCCTTCCATGCCGAGGCCGCCGTCAAGCAGGGCGCGACCCGTGATGAGGTTATGGAGACCATGGGCATGGCGATCTACATGGGCGCCGGCCCGAGTGTGATGTATGCGGCGCAGGCCGTCGAAGCCTTCGACCAGTTCAACGTGAAAAAGCCTGCGGTAGGGTAACCGTGCCCCATCCGATGGTGTGGGAACGCATCAAACGTCAGACCATCCAGCAGCGCCGCTTCATCCACCAGCAGAAAGCCGCCTAACCTCTATCACCAGATGGGCCAGAGCTTCCTTAGTCGAGCGTTTCCCGATAACACCAGGTTGCAATCGCGGCGATCACCAACGTAAAAGCGATGATCGGCCACAGCTCCGGCGCAATCTCGGCGAGGCCGTTGCCCTTCAGCAGCACGCCGCGCACGATCCGCAGCGCATGGGTGACAGGAAACAGCTCGCCGGCCCATTGCGCCCAGACTGGCATACCCTTGAATGGAAACATGAAGCCGGACAGCAGGAACGACGGAAGCAGCGTGAACTGCGCCATCTGGATGGCCTGCATCTGATTCCGCGCAATCGTGGAGAAAGTCAGTCCCAACGCAAGGTTGCTGGCGATGAAAAGCCCAAGCGCCAATGTCAGAAGCAGAATAGAACCGCGGACCGGCAGGCCGAACACCGCCGCCGCGATCGCGATGATCAGGATGACCTGCGCATAGCCGATGGCGATATAGGGAACGACCTTTGCCAACATCACCTCGATCGGCCGCACCGGCATGGCCAGCAGGTTCTCCATCGTGCCACGCTCGGTTTCGCGGGTGATCGACAGCGTCGTGACAAACAGGGTGGAGATGGTCAGAACGATGCAGATCAGCCCTGGCACGATATTCAGCACCGTAAGCTGCTCGGGGTTGTAGCGGGCGTGCAGTTCGAACAGAAAGGGCAGGTTGGCCGGCCTGGACTGGACCGCTTGCGGAAGGTCCCGGTCCAGAGTGCCGGTCAGCGACGCGAGTGCGGCGGCCGCGTTGCCGATGGTCGACGGATCGGTTGCGTCCGCATCCATCAGAATCGTCGGTTGTTCGCCACGGTCGACCGACCGGTCGAAATTGGGCGGAATATTCACGACAAACAGCAGTTCGCCATCAGCCAGGCCCCGTTCGGCCTCTGCCTCCGACGCCAGCGACCTGATATCATAATAGCCGGTGTTCTGCATCGCCGCGACGAGTGTCCGCTCATATTTCGAGTGGTCAGCCGAGAGCAGCCCGGTCGGCAGGTGCTTGGGGTCGGAGTTGATCGCGTATCCGAACAGAAAAAGCTGCAGGACCGGGAGGGCGATGATCATTTGCAGTGTGAACAGATCGCGGCGGACCTGTATCCATTCCTTGCGCAGGACCGCCAGGAAGCGCCTGAAGGAAAATCCGTTCACGAGGCGCCCTTTGCCGGTTGGCTCAGCAGATGGATGAACACATCTTCAAGCTGCGGCACGGCCTCGTGCCAGGCCAGCGCACCGCCGCCATCTGGCGATGCGATGGCCCGGTCCAGCGCGGCGCGGTCCATGCCGGCGATACGTAACGCCGATCCGAACACCGCCGCGGCCTCCACGCCGGCCATCAGGCGCAGCTTTCGGGCAGCAATATCCAGATCCGCGCCTGTCGCCTCATAGGTCACCAGTCCGCTGCCGCGTGCCACCGCATCCGGACTGCCCTGCACCACGATCTTTCCATCGGACAGATAGACGATGCGCCCGCAGCGTTCGGCTTCGTCCATGTAATGTGTCGACACGAGGACGGTGATACCCTCGCCCGCCATGTCGTGGATCAGGTCCCAGAACTCGCGGCGCGCCTTGGCGTCGACGCCGGCCGTGGGCTCATCGAGCAGCAGCAGCTTCGGTTCGTGCAGGACACAGGCGGCGAGGGCAAGCCGTTGCTTCCAGCCCCCTGACAACTGACCGGCCAACTGGTCCGACCGGTCCGCGAGCCCCATCCGCTCGATGATCGCCCGCACGGCCTGGTGACGGTTGACGAGTTCGTAGACAGCGCCAACGAAATCCAGGTTCTCGAACACCGTGAGGTCGTCGTAGAAGCTGAATCGCTGCGTCATATAACCGATCTGGCGGCGGATCAGCGGCGCGCTGCGGACGATGTCGAGGCCCAGGCATGTTCCGCCGCCGCCATCCGGCTTGATCAGTCCGCACAGCATCCGGATCGTGGTGGTCTTGCCGCTGCCGTTGGCGCCGAGAAAACCGCAGATCTCCCCCGCCGGCACGGCGAGCGTAAGGCCGTCGACGACCTTGCGGTCACCGTATCGCTTATGCAGATCGCGGACATCGATCGCGAATTCCGCCGTCATGGGATGTGCGGTCCTGTCGGGAGCACCTCGATCGGCTGACCCGGATTGAGCCGAACCGCTTGTCCCGGCCGCAGCCGGGCTTCGACCAGGAACACCAGCTTGGCCTTGCTCGACTCGCTGTAGATCAGCGGCGGCGTGTATTCGGCCCGCGGCGAGATGAACGAGATCGTGGCCGACAGATCGGCCGGGCAGCCATCGCAGGCAAGCGCCACCGGGTCGCCGAGATGGAGCGTCGAAAATGCTGCTTCCGGAACAAAGAAGCGCACGAAGATATTGCCGGGCGGCAGCAGCGAGACGACCGGCGCGCCTGCTGCCATGGTTTCGCCCGGGCGAGCGAGAACGTCGGCCACCTGCCCGCCAGCCGGTGCGGCGACACTGCGTTGCCCGAGCCGCCACTCGGCCATGTCGAGCGCGGCGTGTGCTGCCTTAACCGCCGCGCGCTGCGCCTCGACCTCCCGGTCCCGGCCAAGCGGTGCGCGCGACTGCGCGAGCGCCGCCCGCAATGCTTCTACCTTGGCCTGGGCCGACAGATAGTCGGCGCGAAGCTGATCGACGCTCTGCTTCGTGGCATCCCCCTTGGGGAGCAATATCTCGCCCCGCCTCAGATCGGCCGCGGTGCGAACCAGCGTTGCGCTCGCATCCGCCAGGTTGGCCTCGGCCTGCTCGATTTCTGTCGGCTTGCCGCCTTCCTGGAGATTGGCCAATTGCTTCTCGGCCTGCACGAGCATCTGCGCGGCCTGGTCGCGTGCCGCCAGATCCGCAGCATCGTCCTGGGTAAACAGCGGCGCCCCAGCCGCGACCGCGTCACCGCGCGCCACGAAAACCGCCGTGAGCAACCCAGGCTGGGTCGGACCGACCTTGACGAAGTCGGCTTCCGCGTAGCCCTGCCAAACAATGACGGGCGGGCGGCGCGCGGACCACCACCACATGCCGCCCGCTGCCGCGAGGAGCAGCACGATCGCCAGCCACACGCGTCGAGTCACATCTGAAAGTCCTTCTGGCGACCTCGGACCACGCTGAAGACGCTTGTGATACCGGTAGTTTCAGCACATACTGAAATTACTAGCATCACATGAAAGGCAAGACCAGTGCCGAATGCCCCGGCCAGCACCGAGCGTGAGCAGATCCAAACCTGGGTCGAACGCGTCGCGGCCGCCTTCGCGCAGCATTTCGGGTTGCCGCCGATCACCGGACGCATCCTTGGCTGGCTGCTCATCTGCGACCCGCCCGAGCAGTCGGCGGGCGAGATTGCCGAT
>PKWQ01000260.1 GCA_003133265.1 Acetobacteraceae bacterium | reverse complement strand
ACGCCGCCGGCTGGAAGGCGCTGGTTCCAGGGCGGACGATGATGAGCATGCCGAGCATCCCGACCGTGACGGCGGCCCAGCGGCGGATACCGACGGTTTCGCCCAGCAGCGGGATCGACAGCACGGTGATCAGCAGCGGGGCGATGAAACTGATCGCCGCGGCCTCGGCCATCGGCATCTGGCGGATGCCAAACACGAACAGGACCGAGGACCCGACCAGGCACAGGCCCCGGGCGGCCTGCATGCCGGGGCTGCGCACCAGCAGCGGGCGCGGGTTCGCCTGCCAGGCGAGATATGCCGCCATCACCACGAAGATCACGTAGCGGATCCACAGGATCTCGACGACCGGCAGCGTGATGCTGAGATATTTCGAAATCGTATCGGACGTGGCGAACAGGACCGTGGCGCCGACGGTGAGCGCGATGCCCCGGAGCGGGTCTTCGTTCGGCGGTGTCATGGCCCTGGGCTTTGTTGCCCGGGGACTATGGCCATCGGAGCGTCGTGTCGGGCAAGTGTTACTGTCGTGCTGGAGCCATGCGCCCTCACCCGAGCCGGTTCTCGGGTGAGGGATAGGGCCGGGACGCCTATTTCAGCTTGCCCATCGCGCGCAGCCGGGTCTCCAGCCGTTGCAGGCTCATGGCGTGCGGCTGGGAGTGGGAGAGGTCCATGATCTTGTCGAGCGCATCCTCGAACATCTCGATCGTCACCGGCTGCTCCGGATCGAACTGCACGCCTTCGGACTGGATGTATTTCACCCGCGAGAAACTGCCGGCGGTGGCGGAGATGATCTCGCCGGAGACGGTGCATTTCTCGCTGGCCATCCATGCCACCGCTGGGGAGACCAGTTCGGGACGCATGAATTCCAGCACCCATTCCGGCAGGATTTCCTCGGTCATGCGCGTGCGCGCCGACGGCGAGATGGCGTTCAGCATGATGTTGTATTTCGCGCCCTCGGTGCGCATCACGTTGATGAAGCCGTTCAGCGCCATCTTCGCCGCGCCGTAGTTCGACTGGCCGAAATTGCCCACGGTACCGGACCCCGAGGTGGTGACGATGACGCGGCCATATTTCTGCTCGCGCATGATCGGCCAGGCTGCCTTGGTGCAATACACGCTGCCCATCAGGTGCACCTGCATGACAGCCTCGAAATCCTCCATGTCCATGTTGTTGAACGCCTTGTCGCGCAGGATGCCGGCGTTGTTGACCAGGATGTCCAGCCGGCCGAAGGCATTGATCGCGGTGTCGATGATGCTCTGCGCGCTCTTCATGTCGGCGACCGAGGCGTAGCTGGCGACCGCCTGGCCGCCTTCGGCCTTGATCTCCTCCACCACGCGGTCGGCGACCGCGTGCTCGCCGCCGATGCCGTTGACCGAGCCGCCGGGGTCGTTCACCACGACCTTGGCGCCGCGCCGGCCTAGCAGCAGCGCATGCTGGCGCCCGAGGCCGGCGCCCGAGCCAGTAACGATAGCGACACGATCATCGAAGCGAATGGTCATGGTCCGTTGCTCCCCTAACGGTCGCCTTGTTGCGTCGTTGCGACCGGAACGGGAATGCTAGCCCGAGGGACGAAAGGGCGGAAGTCCGGCCGCCCGGCGCGGTCCCGCCGCGATCAATGTGCCATCAGCACGGGCAGATCGGTTCCCGTCATGATGTGGCGGGTGAAGCCGCCGAACACGACCTCGCGCAGGCGGCTGTGGCTGTAGCCGCCCATCACCAGCAGGCTGGTGCCGGCATTGGTCGCCGCGTCGATCAGGGTCTGGACCAGCGGTTGGTCATTGGTCGCGCGCAGATATTGCCGCGTGGTGTTCTTGTTGTGCCAGTGCAGCGCCCGCAGCAGCCGCTCGCAGGATTCCTCGGTGGTTGTTTCATCTTCCTGCACCGACAGGATCACCACGCGCTCGGCCTTGTCGATGAACGGCAGGGCGGCGGCGACGGCGCGCGCGGCCTCCGGCGTGTCCTTCCAGGCGATGGTCACGGTGCCGGTCAGCGTCTCCGGCGTCTTGGCCGGCACGATCAGCAACGGCCGGCCGGTGTCCATCAGCCCGGCTTCCAGCACATCCATCGCCACCGGTTCGTCGTCGCGCGCCCGCCCGACCACCAGCAGGTCGGCGCTGCGCCCGTGCGCCGCCAGCCAGACCGACATATCGCCGAGTTCGGTGCGCCACTCCACGCTGACCCCCGCGCCATTCGGCACGGTCGCCACCGGTAGCTTGGTGCGGTCGCGAAAACCCTCGAAGCCCTTGTGGGCCGCCTGCTCCTGCGCCAGCGAATCCTTCTCCATCTGATCGACGATGCCGGAGATTCCGCCGCCGCCCATGTCGGACGATGCCATGGCGACGATCATCTCGCGCACATCGATGCGGACATGCAGGAAGGCGACATGCGCGCCGAACATGCGGGCGGCGAGGTGGGCGGTTTCGAATACCGGCGCATCGGCGGCCATCCCGAGTGCGGGCACCAGCAGAACCTTGTACATGGCATCACTCCCCTAAGACTGTAAAAGCCTAGCATGGATCGAGGGCAGGCTGCCCAGACCTGGATCAATCAGACCTGGATCAATCGGGATGCGCGGCCGGACCATGGCGGCCCGACGGATTTGTCCGCCGGACGCGGAGGCGGTACAGCATGCCGATCCACGGAGCGACATGCAGCATGACCGAGATCTATGTGGACGCCGATGCCTGTCCGGTGCGCGAGGAGGTATTCCGCGTGGCTGCCCGGCTGGGGCTGGTGGTGCATGTGGTCTCCAACGGCTCGCGCCCGATCCGCCCGCCGGGGATGGCGAATGTGCGGATGGTCACGGTGGAGCCGGGCGCGGACAAGGCCGACGACTGGATCGCCGAGCGGGTCGGCCCGGCCGATGTGTGCGTGACCACCGACATCCCGCTGGCCGCGCGCTGCCTGGCGGCGGGAGCGCGCGCGGTCTCGCCGGTGGGCAAACACTGGACGGCGGACAATATCGGCAATGCGATGGCCGGGCGCGAGGTGGCGCGGCATCTGCGCGAGATCGGGCTGAACGCCGGCGGGCCGCCGCCGTTGTCCAAGGCCGACCGCTCGCGGTTCCTCAGTGCGCTGGACGGGGCGTTGCAGGCGGCGCTGCGGGGACGCTGACCGCTGCTCAGCTCAGCTTCTTGCGCCGGACGATGTGCCGGCCCTCGGTCCACTGCCAGACCAGCAGGCCGGGGATGCCGACGATCAGTTCCCGCGCGCGCTTGACCATCGACAGCGCGATCGCGACGTCCGGGGGGATGGCGAACAGGCCGCAGATCAGGATGAGCCCGCCCTCCTGCACGCCGAGCGCGCCGGGCACCGCGAAGCCGGCGCCGCGGACGGCCGCCCCCAGGCTCTCGATCACGAACGCCTGGGCGACGCTGGGTTGATGGCCCATGGCGGTCAGCGCCACCCAGACCTCGACGGTGCCGAGCATCCAGGCCAGCAGATGCAGGGAGAAGGCACGCGCCAGCCCGAGGTAATTTTTCTGCAGCCGCAGGAGTTCGTGGTGCAGCCCCTCGATGGAGCCGAGTGCCAGGGCCGGGAACATGCCGGCCAGCTTGTCGGCCAGCGTCTCGATCAGCCGCATCAGCCCGGCGCGCTGGGCCAGGATGAAGCCGCCGATGCCGATCGCGCCGGTGAGCAGCGCGCCTTCCAGCCACGGCGCCCATGAGCGGTCGCCGCTGATCTCGGCCAGCACGCTGACGCCGGCCAGGGTGAACAGGAACTGGGTGAGCACCTCGATCGTCAGGTCGAGCACGGTGCCGGCCCCGGCCACGATGCCGCTTGTGCCGCGCTGCTTCAGCAGGCGGATGCCGACCAGATTGCCGCCGAGCTGGGCGACCGGCAGCAGCGCGTTCACCGCCTCGCGGATCCAGCGGATGCGGAAGAAGACGCTGAGGCTGGGCGCGCGGACGCCGAGCGCCACCCGCCAGGCGATGGCCGACAGATAGAGCTGGGTCAGCAGCACCAGCGTGGCGATCGGGATGGCCCAGCCGGCCTGCAGCACGTTCGCCCCGATCGACCGCGCGCCGAACCACGCCACCATGCCGGTGACGACGGCGCCGCCGATCCCGATGGCGATCAGGCCGAGCTTCATCGCGCTACCGGCCCTTCCGGCAGGCTAACCGCAGGGGAAGCGCGGCGGGCGGTTTGGAACATGGTGGGGAGGGAGGACACGCGCGGCATTCGCCAGCAAACGCGGCCGGTGTCAACCGTTGGCGGCGGTAGGGGTGGGTTGGTTTGGGTGTCGGCTACCGATCCTTGGCCGCCATTCAACGTGTCGGATAAGCCGCTTCTGGGCTCTCCATTTAACC
>PKWQ01000267.1:176-8652 GCA_003133265.1 Acetobacteraceae bacterium | reverse complement strand
GGGCTGGAGATAGGCGGGCTGGCGATAGACGCCGCTAAGATCAATTCAGAAAAATCTTCCCCGGATTCAAAATCCCCTTCGGATCGAGCGCGGTCTTCAGCGACCGCATCACCGCCAGCGCCTCGGTGCCGTGCTCCTGCGCCAGGAACTCGCGCTTGCCGATGCCGACGCCGTGCTCGCCGCTGCACGATCCGCCCAGCGCCAGGGCGCGGGCGACGATCTTCTTGTCCAGCTCCCAGGCCCGCGCCAGCCCGTCGGGTTCCGGCGGCACCAGGATGACGGTGTGGAAATTGCCGTCCCCGACATGCCCGACGATCGGCGCGGTCAGGCCGGAGGCGGCGATGTCCTCCTTCGCCCCCAGGATCGCCTCGTTAAGCATCGAGATCGGCACCACCGCATCCGTCGCCAGACCGGTGTGGCCCGGCTTCATCGCCAGCCCCGCCCACAGCGCGTCATGACGTGCCTGCCACAGCTTGCGCCGCTCGGTCTCGTCGGTCGCCCAGCGGAAACCCTGGCCGTTGTTGTGCACCGCGAGTTCCTCGGCCATCTCCGCCGCCTCCTTCACCGATGCCTTGGTGCCGTGGAACTCGAAGAACAGCGACGGCATCGCCCGCAGCCCCTCCAGCTTGGAGTAGGCGATGCAGGCCTCCATTCCCACCTCGTCCAGCAACTCGATCCGCGCCACCGGAATGCCGGCCTGCATGATGTGGATCACGCTTTCCACCGCGTCCTTCAGCGTCGGGAACTGGCAGGTCGCCGCCGATGCCGCCTCCGGCACGCCGTGCAGGCGCAACTGGATCTCGGTGATCACGCCGAGCGTGCCCTCGCTGCCCACGAACAGGTGCGTCAGGTCGTAACCGGTGGCGGATTTGCGCACCCGCCCGCCGGTGCGGATCAGCCGCCCGTCGGCCAGCGCGACCGTCAGCCCCATCACGTTCTCCCGCATCGTGCCGTAGCGCACCGCGTTGGTGCCGGACGCGCGCGTGGCGGACATGCCGCCGATGGTGCAGGACGAGGTGCCGGGATCGACCGGGAAGAACAGGCCCTGGTCGCGCAGATACGCGTTCAGCTGCTCGCGCGTGATCCCCGCCTGCACCCGGCAATCCATGTCCGCCTGGCTGATGCTCAGCACCTGGTCCATCCGCGACAGATCGAGGGTGATCCCGCCGCGCACCGGGGTTACATGCCCCTCCAGGGAGGTTCCCGCGCCCCACGGCACCACCGGCACGCCATGCGCGTTACACAAACCGAGCAGCCGCGCCGCCTCCTCCGAGGTTTCGATGAACGCCACCGCGTCGGGCAGCACCGGCGGCTGGGTGTCCTGGCCGTGCGAGTGATGGTCGCGCAGACCGGCATTGGTGGTGATGCGCTCGCCCAGGAAATCACGGGCGGCGGCGATCACGGTATCGACGGGACGAGACATGGCGGTATCCTGCTACAAACTGGCGGCAGCTTTGGCCCCGCCATGCTTGCCTGACAAGAGGCCCGCCTGACAAGAGGAACGCCCAGCATGACAGCGCCGCACATCGACCGCGACCGCCTGTGGCAAAGCCTGATGGACATGGCGCGGATCGGTGCCACCGCCGACGGCGGCTCCAACCGTCAGGCCCTCTCGCAGGAGGACGCGCAGGCCCGCGCGCTGCTGCTGGAATGGTGCGCCCCGCTCGGCCTGAAGCTGGAGCAGGATGCGATCGGCAACATGTTCCTCCGCCGCCCCGGCAGCGATCCGGCGGCGCGCGCGGTGGCGTTCGGCAGCCATCTCGACACGGTGCCCACCGGCGGGCGGTTCGACGGCATCGTCGGCGTGCTGTCGGGGCTGGAGGTGATGCGCGCCCTGCACGCTGCCGGGATGGCCACCCGCGCGCCGCTGGAACTGGTCAACTGGACCAACGAGGAAGGCAGCCGGTTCCGCCCGGCGATGATGGGCTCTCGCGTACATGCCGGCGACATGGGCCTGGAAGCGACGCTGGCCATCACCGACGACCGTGGCGTCTCGGTCGCCGAGGCGCTGAAGCAGTCGGGGCTCGCCGGGCCGCTGGCCCCCTCGCCGCGCGGCTGGGCCTGCTGGCTGGAGGCGCATATCGAACAGGGGCCGGTGATGGAGGCGAGCAATACCGACATCGGCATCGTCGTCGGCACCATGCACGCGCGCTATTTCCAGATCACCGTCACCGGCGAGCCGAGCCATGTCGGCCCGACAACGATGGACCGCCGCCGCGACAGCCTGGCCGCCACGGCCGAGGCGATCCTGGCGGTGGAGCGTATCGGCCGCGCCGCCGAGCCGGGCGGGCGGGCGTCCGCCACCTGGATCGAGAATTTTCCGAACGCGCGCGGCGCGGTGCCCGCGATCACCCGGCTGCACGCCGACGTCCGCCACGACGAGGCGGCGACCGCGATCGAGATGGAAGCGGCGCTGCGCCAGGCCCTGGCCGAGATCGCCGCCGTGCGGCAGGTCGCGATCGAGGTCGATCACTACACCAGCTTCGGCCCCGTCGCGTTCGACCAGACGCTGGCCAACGTGCTGCGCCGCCGGGCGGAGGCACGCCAGTTCACCATCCGCGACATGATCGCCGCCGCCGGCCACGATTCGGTGCTGGTCGCCCAGCTCTGCCCCAGCGCGATGCTGTTCGTGCCCAGCGTGGCCGGCATCACCCACAACCCCAGCGAATACTCCACGCCCGAACAGATCGCGCGCGGCGCGCAAGTGCTGCTGGACGCGGTGCTGGAGCTGGCGGGCTGAGCACAAACGCATGGCCATCGCCAGCCGCGTTCTGGAAACCGCCCGCATCCAGCTGCGGCCATTGACGCTCGACGATGCCGCCGGTCTGCACGCGGCCTATGGCGACGCGCAGGTGATGCGCTTCTGGGACGGACCACCCACCGCCGACATCGCCGAAACCGCGCAGCGTATCCGCCGCTCGCTCGCCGTCGGCCGGAAATGGCACGCCGCCTGGGCCGTGGTGCTGAAGGACACCGGCCAGCTCGCGGGCATGGTCAACTATCACACGCGCGAGCCCTGGAACCACCGGCTGACGGTCGGCTGGATCCTGGCCCGCCCCTATTGGCGGCAGGGCCTGGCGCGCGAGGCGATGGCGGCGCTGCTGGATCACTGCTTCACCCGGCTCGACACCCATCGGGTGGAAGCGGAGATCGAGCCGGAGAATACCGCCTCCATCCGGCTCGCCGAGCGTCTCGGCTTCCAGCGCGAAGGGGTGCTGCGCGACCGGCTGCTGGTCGCCGGCAGCTATCGCGACATCCACCTCTATGGGCTGCTGCGGCCGGACTGGCGGTGGCCGCGTTGACCTCAGTTCTCCCCGCGCCTAGCGTGGCCTTCTCAACGCATTAAGGGGAGCGCCGGGAAATGGCGACACGCGTAAAGCAGCGGATTGCTGAAGGAAAAGCCTGCGTCAACGGTTGGCTGGCGATTCCATCCGGATTTTCCGCCGAGGTCATGGCCCAGTGCGGCTGGGACAGCGTCACGGTGGACCTGCAGCACGGCGTGCAGGACTACCAGTCCATGGTGCAGTGCTTCCAGGCGATGCAGGCGCATCCGGTCACGCCGATGGTCCGCGTGCCCTGGAACGAGCCGGGCATCATCGGCAAGGTGCTGGACGGCGGCGCCATGGGCGTGATCTGCCCGATGGTCAACAACGCGGCCGAGGCCAAGGCGCTGGCCGATGCCTGCCTGTATCCGCCGAAGGGCAAGCGGTCCAACGGCCCGATCCGCGCCGCCATGTATGGCGAGGCCAGCAGCTACCAGGCCACCGCCAATGACGAGATCCTGATCATCGCGATGATCGAGACCCAGGACGGCATCGACAACATCGACGCCATTCTCAGCGTGCCGGGCATCAGCGGCATCTATATCGGCCCGTCCGACATGGGCCTGTCGCTCGGCATGATCCCGATCCTGGACCGCGAGGAGCCCAAAATCCTGGCGATCTATGACAAGCTGCTGGCGTCCTGCAAGAAGCACGGCAAGTTCGCCGGATTGCACAACGGCTCGGCCCCCTATGCCGCGAAGATGATCGGCAAGGGCTTCCAGCTCGTCACCATCGCCAACGACAGCGGCCTGATGGCGAAGGCCGCGCGCGAGACGGTGGCCACCACCCGCAAGGAAGGCGGCGCCGCCGCCAACTGAGTGCGTGCCAACTGACTGCGCGTATGATGCGCGGCCGCGGGTGCGCAAGCGCCTGCGGCCGTTCGCATTTTCGAGGGAGATCCAAGATGGCCCCGCCGCCCGTGATCCGCCTGCATCCCGACGACGGCGTGGTGATCGCCCGCGCCACGCTGCTGCCGGGGACGCCACTGGCCGACGGCGTGCTCGCCGCCGAGCGCATTCCCGCCGGCCACAAGGCGGCCATCCGCCCGCACGCCGTCGGCGAGGCGATCCGCCGCTACGGCCAGATCATCGGCTTCGCCACGGTCGACATCGCGCCGGGCCGGCATGTCCATGTGCATAACTGCGGCATGGGGGATTTCTCCAAGGACTACGCCTATGGCGTGGACGCCACGCCCACAAACTATGTCGACCAGCCCGCCACGTTCCAGGGCATCCGCCGCCCCGACGGCAAGGTTGCGACCCGCAACTACATTGGCATCCTGACCAGTGTGAACTGTTCCGCCCATGTCGCCGGCATGGTCGCCGACATATTCCGCCGCAACCCGTTCTCCGGCCACGATCCGCTGGCCGATTTCCCCAATGTCGACGGCGTGGTGGCGCTGACCCACAAGACCGGCTGCGGCATGACCCAGGGTGAGCCGCTGCGCGTCCTGCGCCGCACGCTCGGCGGCTACGCAAGACATCCGAATTTCTCCCACGTCATCGTGCTCGGCCTCGGCTGCGAGGTGAACCAGATCGGCGGGCTGATCGAGGAACAGCGTCTGGCCGGCCGGCTGAAGGGGATGGACATCCAGACCATGGGCGGCACCCGCAAGACCGTGGAAGGCGCCGTGGGTTTCGTGAAGGACGTGCTGGCGGAAGCGAACCAGGTGAAGCGCGAGACCGTGCCCGCCTCGGCCCTGACGATGGCGCTGCAATGTGGCGGCTCGGACGGCTATTCCGGCATCTCCGCCAATCCGGCGCTGGGCGCGGCGAGCGACCTGCTGGTCCGCCACGGCGGCGCGGTGATCTTGTCGGAGACGCCGGAAACCTATGGCGCCGAACATCTGCTGACCCGCCGCGCCGCCTCGCGCGAGACCGGGGAGAAGCTGGTGGAACTGATGCGCTGGTGGGAGGAGTACACCAAGCGCGAGGGCGCGGAGATGGACGCCAACCCCTCGCCCGGCAACAAGGCCGGTGGTCTGACGACGATCCTGGAGAAGTCGCTCGGCGCGATGGCCAAGGCCGGCAGCAGCAATCTGGTGGACGTCGTGCGCTATGCCGAGGAGGTTGTCGCGCGCGGCTTCGTATTCATGGACACGCCTGGCTACGACCCGGTGGGCGCGACCGGCCAGGTGGCGGGTGGGGCGAACCTGATGTGCTTCACCACCGGACGGGGCAGCGTGTTCGGTTGCAAGCCGACTCCCTCGATCAAGCTGGCAACCAACACGCCGATGTACCAGCGCATGGAAGACGACATGGACGTGAATTGCGGCACCATCCTGGACGGTGACGAGAGCGTGCAGGAATGCGGCCAGCGGATTTTCGAGCTGATGCTGCGGACGGCGTCGGGGGAGAAGACAAAATCCGAATCTTTTGACTTTGGCGCGGCGGAGTTTGCGCCTTGGGTGCTCGGGGCGACGATGTGAGGGCCGGCTCTTGAGCTTCACCCCCAACCGGGACCACACTTCCGCCGCCGCGTAACATCTGGCCAAAGGACAGGAGACGTCCCATGCCGCTCGATCAGTCCCGCGCCGTCAAGCAGGGTTCCGACTGGGTCGCCCCGGATTGTTCCGGTCAGAACTTCTACGACACCGATCGCGGCCTGCGCGACCTGCTGGCGATCTATCTGCCCGAGGATGTCCGTCAGGCGCTGAACCCGCATTTCTCCCGCCTCGGCGCGCTCGCCGGCGGGCGGCTGGACGAGCTTTCCCGCATCGCCGACAAGCACCCGCCGGTGCTGCATGCGCGCGACAAATTCGGCGTGGACGAGGATTGGGTGGAGCATCACGCCGCCTACCGTGAGATGGAGCAGATCGCCTTCGGCGACTTCCAGTTCCACGCCATGGTCCACCGCGCCGGCGTGCTGGGGTTGGACAAGCCGCTGCCGCCGGTCGCCAAATACGCTTTCCAGTATCTGTTCGTGCAGGGCGAGTTCGGGCTGATGTGCCCGATCAGCGTCACCGACACCTCGATCCATCTGATCCGCAAGTTCGGCTCCAACTCGTTGCAGGACTATCTGCTGCCGAAGATGCTGCTGGGCGACCCGGCCACGATGTGGAAGGGCACGCAGTTCATGACCGAGAAATCCGGCGGGTCGGATGTCGGCAACATCGAGATGACGGCACGCCAGGAAGACGGCGAGTGGAAGCTGTACGGCGAGAAGTGGTTCTGCTCGCATGTCGATGCCGACGTCGCGCTGATGCTGGCCCGGCCCGAGGGCGCCCCGCCCGGCACGCGCGGGCTGGCTTTGTTCGCGCTGCCGCGTCGTCGGCGGGACGGCACCCGCAACGCCTATCGGATCGTGCGGCTGAAGGACAAGGTCGGCACCCGCTCGATGGCCAGCGGCGAGATCAAGTTCGAGGGGGCGGAAGTCTATCTGGTCGGGCAAATCGACCAGGGGCTGAAACAGATGATGGAGCAGGTGAACCTCTCGCGCCTGTCGCACGGCGTGCGCGCAGCGGCGATGATGCGTCGCTGCGTCAACGAGGCGTTGGTGGTCGCGCGCAGCCGCATCGCCTTCGGCCGCGCCATTATCGACTATCCGCTGCTGCGCCGGCAGTTGGTGAAGCTGATCGTGCCGACAGAGCAGGCGCTGTCGATGGCGATGTGTACCGCCGATGCGATGGCGCGCGGCGCGCGCGACGAACTGCGTATCCTGACCGGCCTGGTGAAGCTGCGCGCCTGCCGCGACAACGTGCCGGTCGCCATCGGCTCGATGGAGGTGCGCGGCGGCAGCGGCTATATCGAGGACTGGGTGAACGCGCGTCTGGTGCGCGACGCGCCGGTCGGGCTGCTGTGGGAAGGCACCAGCAACATCAACGCGCTGGACGTGGTCGGCCGCGCCGTCGCCAAGAGCCAGTCGCACCTGGCGCTGCACGCGCTGCTGCGTCGGCGGCTGGAGGAAAGCACGGCGCTGCCCGCGCCGTTCCGCGACCGGCTTGCCGCCGCGGTCGAGCGCGCCATGCAGGCCGCCGAACGCATCGCGGCGGACAAGGACGCCGAAAGCCTGGCCCGCGCCGTCTCCACCGCATTGTATAACGCCGCCAGCGCCGTGCTGCTGGCCTGGGAAGGCACCCGCCCCGGCGCCGACGCCCGCCGCGCGCTGATGGCCCGCTGCGTGCTGGAGCACCGCCTGTCGCCGCAAGACCCGCTGGCCCCGGAAGAGGCCGCCTGGGAAAAGCCGGCGACCGCGCTGCTGCTGGACGACGCGCCGGTCACGCTGGAACAGTTAGCACCGCTGCTGGTGGGGTAAGCCTCAGCCCCCCGGCGGCCACGCCCGCAGCCGGTGGCCGAGAAACACCGCCACGTTCTTCAGCACGCGCCCGTCATAGCGGATCGCCACCGGCGGCAGCGGTTCCAGCGCGTCGAACAACGGGGAAAACGCCGCCTCCGCCCGGTCGGCGTGGTCCACCACCAGCAGCACCACGTCCCGCCCGACGAAGCCCGAGACCGGACGCACAATGCCGAACTGGCGCGCGTCCAGGTTCAGGCAGATCATCGGCACGTCCCCGCCCAGCCCGTAGGCGATCTTGCCGCCGTCGCGCCAGTTGGCCGACGCCAGCACCGTGCCGGGCCGGCGCAGCAGGCCGCGCGCGTCCAGTTCCGTGCGCAGCGAGCGCCAGTCCACCGCCTCGGCCATCGGGTCGGCGCGCGGGGCGACCAGCGCCACCACCGGATGCAGCCAGTCGAACCGCACGCCCGCACTCAGCACCGCCAGCGTCAGCGCCACGAACAGCGCCGTGCCGCCCAGCAACCGCCGCGTCGCCACGCTGCCTTGGTCCAGCAGCCGGACGATCAGCGCGCCGAGCAGCGGAAACAGCATCAGGTAGCCGGGCGCGGCCCAGTGGAACAGCACACGTTGGCTCGACCAGGCGGAGATCAGCGCGAACGCCACGATCGGCGGCGCGCCCAGGCAGCACAGCAGCCAGCCCCGCCATGCGCCGGGTTCCCGGCGCAGCGCGGCGACGGCGGCAACCATCATCGGCGCCCAGATCCAGGGCAGCACGAACAGCGCCTCGCCGGCCAATGTCGCGACCGGCGCAAACGGCCGGAATTTCGCCGCTCCGGCGCGCGCGCCCTGGAAGGCGAAGGACGCCCAGCCGTGATCGGCGTTCCAGATCAGCACCGGGCTGAACAGCGCCAGCACCAGCA
>PKWQ01000267.1:0-132 GCA_003133265.1 Acetobacteraceae bacterium | reverse complement strand
CAGCGGCCCGTCCGGCAGCACCCAGCTGCCGGTGGTCACGGCGAACACCGGCGACAGGTTCAGCGCCACCGCCGCCCATAGCCCGGCCCGTTCGTTGTCGAAGGCGGTTCCCAGGCGGAACATCAGCCAGGT
>PKWQ01000306.1 GCA_003133265.1 Acetobacteraceae bacterium | reverse complement strand
AGCAGCAGCGGCTCTGCATCGCGCGCACCATCGCCGTGCGCCCGGACGTCATTCTGCTCGACGAACCGACCAGTGCGCTCGATCCGATCAGCACGCTGAAGATCGAGGAACTGATAGACGAGCTGAAGAACGACTTCACCATCGTCATCGTCACCCACAACATGCAGCAGGCCGCGCGCTGCGCCGACCAGGTGGCGTTCTTCTATCTGGGCGAGATGGTCGAGGTGGACAGCGCGGCGCAGATGTTCACGGCGCCGAAGCAGCGCCGCACGCAGGAATACATCACCGGCCGGTTCGGCTGAGTAGCGACGAGGTACGCATTATGTCGAAAACACCAGAACATCTGGTCAAGAGCTACGATCAGGAACTGAAGCACCTGCAGGGGCTGATCACCGATATGGGCGGCATCGTCGAGAGCCAGGTCGCGCTGGCGGCCCAGGCAGTCGTGCATCGGGATGCCGCCGCGGCCGCCAAGGCGATTGAAGACGATCGCAAGGTCGATGCGCTGGAACACGAGGTGGAGCGGTTCGTCATTCGCCTGCTGGCGCTGCGCCAGCCGATGGCGGGCGATCTGCGCCATATCGTCGCGGCGCTGAAGATTACCGGCGATCTGGAACGCATCGGCGACTATGCCGCCAACGTCGCCAAGCGCAGCATCGTCCTTGGCCAGTTCGCGCTGCCCTTCAGCCTCGCCGGGCTGGCGCACATGGCGCAGCTGGTGCAGGAAAACCTGAAGACCATCATCGACGCGGTCGGCGAGCGCGACGCCGAGAAGGCGGTCGAGGTGTGGCGCTCGGATCAGGCCGTGGACGATATCTACAATACGATCTTCCGCGAGCTGATCACCTACATGATGGAAGATCCGCGCGACATCACGCCATGCACGCACCTGCTGTTCATCGCCAAGAACCTGGAGCGGATCGGCGATCACGCCACCAACATCGCCGAGACGATCCACTATGCGGTGACCGGCGAGGCGTTGCCGGACATCCGGCCGAAGGGCGACACCTCGGCATACGCTGTCGTGCGTCCCAAGGAATGATCCGCCGCTACAGCCAACGGGAGGAAGACGCTATGCCGGATGGTGTTTCACACGTGTCCAGCCTGTCCAAGCCGCTGGTCCTGGTGGTCGAGGACGAGGCGGCCCTGGCCACGATGCTGCGCTACAATCTGGAAAAGCAGGGCTTCCGCGTCGATGAGGCGTCGGACGGGCGGGAGGCGCTGACCCGCATCGCCGAAAGCCAGCCGGATATCGTGCTGCTGGACTGGATGCTGCCGGTGATGTCGGGGATCGAGGTCTGCCGCCAGATCCGCCGCCGTAGCGCGACGCGCGATCTGCCGGTGATCATGGTAACGGCGCGAACCGAGGACCAGGATGCGGTACGCGGGCTGAACACCGGCGCCGACGACTACATCACCAAGCCGTTCAGCATGGACGCGCTGCTGGCCCGCATGCGGGCTTTGCTGCGCCGCTCCAACGCGGTGACGGCGAAGGGGCAACTGGTGTTTCACGACATCACCATGGACCTCGCGGCGCATCGCGTCAGCCGCAATGGCCGGCCGATCCATCTCGGCCCGACCGAGTTCCGGCTTATGGAATTCTTCATGCAGCATCCGCGCCGCGTGTTCTCGCGGGAGGAACTGCTGGACGCCGTGTGGGGGCCGGACATCCATGTGGAGCCGCGCACGGTCGACGTGCATATCCGCCGCCTACGCAAGTCGATCAACGCCGAGGGCGAACTCGACATCGTCCGCACCGTCCGCGCCGCCGGCTACGCGCTGGACACCGAGCCGGTCTGATCGGTTGTTGCCGGAGGCATTCTATCCTCCGGGCTTCGTCTCCAACTTGGCGGCGATCACCTCGTGGTGGCGGATCACCTCCTTGACGATGAATTGAAGGTATTTTTCCGCGATGTCCGGGTCCAGGTCGGCGTCCTTCGCCAGACGCCGCAGCCGTTCGATCTGCTGCGCTTCCCGGCGTGGGTCGGCGGGTGGCAGACGGTTCCTGGCTTTGAACTCCCCGACCGCCTGGGTGTATTTAAATCGCTCGGCCAATAAATAGACCAAAGCCGCGTCGATGTTATCGATGCCTTGCCGGAACCGCTTCAATTCTGTCGCCACTTGCTGCTCCGTTGCGGTCTTCTGGTCCATTTCCTGCCTCGTTGACCTGACGCGTTGCCGATACACCACGCCGGAAGCGGGGGTGCCGTCAATCCGCCATTCGCGCACCGCTGATCCAGACGGCGACAGGGTGCAGATCGCCGTCCAGCGCGACCAGATCGGCCCGGCAACCCGGCCGGATATGCCCGATCGTGTGCCCCAGCCCGATGCTGATCGCTGGGGTGGATGTCGCCATGCGCAGCGCGTCGGCCACCGGGCAATCAAGCAGCCGCACCGCGTTCCGCACCGCCACATCCAGCGTCAGGTGCGCGCCGGCGAGCGTGCCGGCCTCGTCCACCAGACGTCCGTCGAGCAGCCTGATGCGCGTCGCGCCGAGTTGGAATTCCTCGATGGACGATCCCGCGGTTGGCATGGCGTCGGAGACCAGGAACAACCGTTCCGATCCCATGGCGGCGCGGGCGGCGCGTGCCGCCGCCGGATGCACATGATGCCCGTCCAGAATGATCCCGGCCCGCGCCGTCGGATGCGCCAGCGCCGCACCCACCGCGCCCGGCGCGCGGGCCGAAAGCTGCGACATGGCGTTGAACAGATGGGTGAAGCCGGTCATTCCGGCATCCAGCGCCGCCATCGACTGCTCGGCGCTGGCTTCGGTGTGTCCGGCGAAGACGATCCTCCCGGCCGCCGCCAGCCGTGCGATGGCCGCCATGGGCACCATTTCCGGCGCCAGTGTCAGCAGCAGCGGCGCGGGGAAAACGCCGGCAAGCCATGCCAGATCGGGATCGGTCAGCGCGGCAATTGCCGCCGCTGGATGGATGCCGCGCCGTACTGGATTGAGGAAGGGGCCTTCCAGATGCAGCCCGACGATGCCGGGCTGGCCCGCCGCGATCGCCGCTGCCGCCGTTTCCATGGCCTGGCGCAGTTGCGCGCGTGTGCCGCTGATCAGTGTGGGCAGGATCGACGTGGTGCCACGACTCCGGTGCGCGGTGGCGATTCGCCCGAGTCCGGCTTCGTCGATCGAGTCGTTGAACAGCACGCCGCCGCCGCCATTCACCTGCAGATCGACAAAACCGGGTGCAAGCAGCCGGTCTTTCGCCAGCCGGACGCAGGGCATGGCTTCCGGTGGCTGCGGCAGGATCGCGGCGATATTACCCGCCTCGATCACCACCGTCCGGTCGCGCAGCATTTCCGTGCCGGTGAAAACAGTGCTGGCGGCGATCGCATGCCGGCCCTGTCTGGTCATGATGCGGGACAGCAAAAAAATTGCAGTAACACTGGCCGAATCAGCAAGGGGTAGCTAAAGCTTATGCGTCGACGCGGCGATTCTCGAAGCGTCGAGACCAGCCTACTGTGATACGGCATGCCATTGCCCTGCTGTTGGCGTGCCTTTTGACAACTCAGACAAATGAGGAACCAGCATGTCGAAGGCCTTCATCGCCAACGTGCTCAAGGAATCCGCCGAACTCACCGGCGCGGCGTCGAATCGCGCCGCGACCGATCTGATGGCGGCGATCGTCAAGGAACTCAAGAAGGCCGGCCGTTTCACGCTGCCGAGCTTTGGTACTTTCATCGTGCGCAAGACCAAGGCGCGCAAGGGTCTCAACCCCCGCACCGGCGAAGCGATCAAGGTGAAAGCCGGCAAGACCGTGCGTTTCAAGGCGTCCCCGACGCTGAAGAAGGGCGTCTGAAGCCTCTCTCCGGACCGGGCGCACCGATTGCGTTCCGGTCCGGGTCTTGGCATCAAATGTCGATCTCTTCCACGCTCTTGGCGTGGTCCTGGATGAACTGGAAGCGCAGCTCCGGCTTGCGGCCCATCAGGCTTTCCACAATCCGATTCGTCTCCGCCCGTTCTTCCGGCCGAGCCACCACCTTCAGCAGGGTGCGTCGTTTCGGGTCCATCGTGGTTTCCTTCAGCGCCGACGGCGGCATCTCGCCCAACCCCTTGAAGCGGCTGATCTCTATCTTCGCCCCGGCCTTGAACGCGCTCTTTATCTGCTTCTCGCGGTCGGCATCGTTCATCGCGTAGACCGATTTCGCTCCCTGCGTCAGCCGATACAACGGCGGCTGCGCTAAAAAAACGTGGCCGTGCCGGATCAGCTCCGGCAGCTCGCGGTAGAAGAACGTCATCAGCAGAGAGGCAATGTGCGCGCCATCCACATCCGCGTCCGTCATGATGATCACCCGGCCATAGCGCAGCCTAGCGCGGTCGAAGCGGTCGCCGACGCCGCAGCCCAATGCTTCGATTAGGTCTTTAAGCTCCTGATTTTGCCGTAGTTTGTCGGCGGATGCGCTGGCCACGTTGAGGATTTTGCCCCGCAGCGGCAGCACCGCCTGGGTTTCGCGGTTGCGTGCCTGCTTGGCCGAGCCGCCGGCCGAATCGCCCTCGACCAGGAAGATCTCGGTCCGCGCCGCGTTCTCGCTGGAGCAGTCGGCGAGCTTGCCGGGCAGGCGCAGCCGGCGCGTGGCGGATTTGCGCGGGGTATCCTTGCTTTCCTTGCGCCGCAGCCGTTCCTCGGCGCGCTCGATCACGAAGGTCAGCAGATTGTCCGCCTGGGTCGGATCGCCGGCCAGCCAATGGTCGAAGCGGTCGCGCAGCGCCGTTTCCACCAGCCGCGCCGCCTCGTTGCTGGTCAGTTTTTCTTTGGTCTGGCCCTGGAATTGCGGGTCGCGGATGAACACCGAGAGCTTGGCGGCCATCGGCGCCATCAGGTCCTCGGCCACCACGGCGGCGGCGCGCCGGTTGCCGCGCTGTTCGCCCCAGGCGCGCAAGCCCTTCACCAGCGCGGCGCGGAAACCCGCCTCATGCGTGCCGCCCTGCGCCGTCGGCACGGTGTTGCAGTAGGAATGCAGGAACCCGTCGCCCTCTTCCAGCCAGGCGGCGGCCCATTCCACCCGCCCGGTGGTTTTGCCATTGGGCGCGGTCGGCAGCGCCGCTTCCCCGGCCCAGGGCACGGGCAGGGCGCGTGGCGTGGCGCCGATGTCTTCCTCCAGGCTGTCGCGCAACCCGCCGGGGAAATGCAGCACCGCCTCGGCCGGGGTTTCGTCCTTGCCGCCGGAGCGCAGCAGGTCGGTATCGCAGGTCCAGCGGATTTCCACCCCCCGGAACAGGTAGGCCTTGGACCGGCACAGGCGATAGAGCCGCGCCGGGCTGAAGGCGAGACCGGGGAAGATCTTCGGATCGGGGTGGAAGCGGATCGTCGTGCCGCGCCGGTTATGCACCGGACCGGCATTGACCAGCTTGGTCGTCGGCTTGCCGCGCGCGTAGCTCTGCTTCCACAGCACCCGGTCGCGCGCGACCTCCACCTCCATCACGTCCGACAGCGCGTTCACCACCGAACTGCCGACGCCGTGCAATCCGCCCGACGTCTCGTATGCCTTGCCGCCGAACTTGCCGCCTGAATGCAGCGTCGTCATAATGACTTCCAACGCACTCAAATTCTTGAATTTTGGGTGTGGATCGACCGGGATGCCACGGCCATTGTCGCGGACCGTCAGGTAGTTGCCGGCTTCCAGACCCACCTCAATGAAGCTGGCGTGTCCGGCCACCGCCTCGTCCATGGCGTTGTCCAGGATCTCAGCCGCCAAATGATGCAGCGCGTTCTCATCCGTGCCGCCGATATACATGCCGGGCCTGCGGCGCACCGGCTCCAGACCCTCCAGGACCTCGATGTCCTTGGCCGAGTAGTCGTCAGCGGTGTCCCGCCCGGATTTCGGACCGAACAAATCGTTCATGCTGTGTTCCCGTGTTGGACAGGCACCCTATCCGGCTCGCCCCGCGCCGGGCAAGCCTTGTCCGACTCTAGCGCCGCGTCACCTTGTTGCGATCACCGAGCAGAGCGGAGAGCGTCGGCTCGATCGCCTCGGCCAGCTTCTCCTGCGCCGCCGCCGTCGGGTGCAGCGGGTCCTGTGGCGTGGGCAGCAGCGGGTCCAGGAACATCGTCCGGTCCAACTGGCCGCCCTTCATGAAGACATGTCCGACATCCAGGAACGTGACCTCGCCGCCCGGCTTGTAGCGCTCGGCGAGCGCCCGGTTCACCGTCAGCGTGGTTTGCGTCGCCCAGGCGGAGCGTTCGCTGGGCAAGATGCCGATCAGCAGCAGCTTGGTGTGCGGCAGGCGGCGATGCAGCTCGGTCAGGATCGCCGCGATGCCGGCCAGGGTGTCGTCGGCCGACCAGTGCAGCCGGCCGAGATTGTTGGCGCCGATCAGCACCACCGCCACCCTTGGCGAGATGGCGGCGACCTCGCCGTTCTCGATGCGCCAGAGCAGGCTTGCCGTGGTATCGCCGATGAAACCCAGATTGGCGGCGTTGCGGTCGCCATAGAAGCGGTTCCACGCCGGCTGAAAGTCCCGCCAGGGCTGCGGGCCACGCAATTCCCAATCCTGGGTGATGGAATCGCCGAGAAAGATCAGTTCCGGCGGGTTCTGCTTCAGCCGGTGCAGCACCGCCTCGTGCCGCGCGCGCCACCAGGGCAGATCGAGTCGCGCGATCGGGATC
>PKWQ01000226.1 GCA_003133265.1 Acetobacteraceae bacterium | reverse complement strand
ACCAGGACCTCCGCGCATCCTCGGCGTTGGGGAATTCGTCCAACCAGACGAACACTTTGCGCAGCTTCAATGTCAAGACCAGCTATTCTTACAACCAGACTTACAGTGGGACGGTCGGGTACTTCCAGGTCGATGGAAACACCGACGCTGGTCTCTACGGCAGCACTTCGGCGAATAACAGTCCCAATTCGTCGGGCTGGATCGGCGAGATCGACTACATGCCCTTCAACCATGGCGGCCCGTCGTTCTGGCCGTGGTTCAATGCCAAGATCGGGTTGCAGTACATCTATTACACCAAGTTCAACGGTGCCACGTCCAACTATGACGGCGCCGGGCGTAATGCTGCTGACAACAACACGATCTATCTGTTTGCGTGGGTGGCGTTCTGATCGGGCCGGCCCGCTGTTAGTGTCCGTCCGAAGACATCTTGAATCATTGGAATCACATGTGATTCGATGGCGTCAGCCCAATTCGCAGGATGCCTCCGATGTGGACGAACGAGAACCGCAGCCGATATGACCGCAGCAAGCTTCGCTACCCCAGCGATCTCACGGACGAAGAATGGGCGATTAAATTATTTTTGTGAACGGCGTATGGGTTGGTCATCCGGGGAATCCAGGCCCAATAACGCTCCGGCTTGGGTCAGGGAAGGGGTTTCCTGGCAGTTCGCTGAGGCGCGCTCATGGCCACTTGCAAACAAACCCTTCGCCAGTGATGCGATAGGCGAAGCCAGTAGTGATACCACCATGACCCAGTGGATGGGAAATGCGTTGGGCGTGACCGCCGTTGATGGTATTGTCTACGCGCAGAGCAGCGATCAATTTGTGTATGCGGTGAATGCCCGAACCGGGAAGCTCATCTGGCGCACCAGCCCGGTCAGCACGACCTTCATGGGACAGCCGCTCGTTCAGGGAGAAATTGTGTACGTAAACGCCGGAACGGTCGGCTTTAACTTCTCCAATACTCAGGCATTTGCGAAAACCGGCAGCGCAATTCGCGGAGCCGGAGTCGAGTTCAACGGAATTTACGCGCTGGATCGGCGGACGGGAGAATTGCTGTGGCATTTCGATACCAAGGGAGATGAAATGCCGACGCCTGCCATCAGCGACGGACAACTCATTCTTTCCACGGGTGCCGGTGAAGTATACGCGCTTGACCCAAAATCGGGCAAACAGATCTGGGTGAACAAGGTCGGTGGAATGGGCAATATGTCCAGCCCGGCAGTCCACAAAGGTAAGATTTACGTCGGCATGTCAGTTCCCGCTTTCCTGTTTTGTCTTGATGCCAAGACCGGCAAGACGCTCTGGAAAGGGCAAATCCCGCAAGCGATTAATATGGGCATGGGGGATGTTTCACCGGCGGTATCCGACGGGATTGTGGTCATGGATGCCGTCTCCTCCTCGAAAACCGTCCATGGCAAGGTCACCGTGGATGTTTCGGTTGGGGCCTTCGACAGTGAAACCGGAAAGCCTCTGTGGACGCACAGGATGGGTCGCGGTTCCAAGCCACCCGCTTTTAAGGGCGGCGTTCCCATGATTCACGACGGCACGGTATATGTCGGCGCACCCGTCCAGAGCATTTACCAGGCGCTCGATCTGAAAACCGGCAAACTGCTCTGGACGTGGACAGTGCCACAGCCGGGCCCTGCGGGCGGGGCGCGCGGTCCGGCCACCTTCTATGACGGAATGTTATACATTGCCACCGCAGGAACCGTTTATGCCGTGAATCCGAAAACCGGTTTCCTTGTCGGCAAGAAACATTTCGGCGGGCGTTTTGGCATTGTCAGTCCGACCATCGTCGGAGGCTCAATCTATCTGGGTAACTCATGGGATTGGATAATCGCGCTCCCCGTATCGGAGGTGAATCCGAATTACCATCCCTCATCGAGCGGTAGATTAGAAATCAACTAAGGAAGTAATAAATAATTCCCTGCATGTAGCATATTGATATTCTGGCAACACATTGTTTTTGCACAGAACTGCAGGGGGTAAGGAGACCACATGGAAATTTACCTACCCACCGATGCGAATAGCCTTAATAGCGCAGACCAGCTCTACGATATCCCCGCTTTCGGCAACGTCAGCCTTTTGCATTTCACCGACTGTCACGCCCAACTGCTGCCCATTTATTATCGCGAACCCAGCATTAACCTCGGCGTAGGCAGCGCTGAGGGTAAAGTGCCGCATCTGGTCGGCGCAACCCTGCTGGACAGATTTGGCATCAAGCCGGGCAGTCGGCAGGCCTACGCGTTCTCACATCTCGATTTTTGTGCTGCGGCCCGCGCCTACGGCAAGGTCGGCGGTTTCGCGCATCTCGCCAGTTTGGTCAAGCGCCTGAAAGCAAGCCGCCCCAAGGCTTTGCTGCTGGATGGAGGAGACAGCTGGCAAGGCTCGGCCACGGCGCTGTGGACCGCCGGACAGGATATGGTGGAGGCTTCGCTTGCGTTGGGCGTCGACATTATGACTGGGCATTGGGAATTTACCCACGGTGCCGAGCGCGTCGCGCATGTCGTGCGCAACGATTTCAAAAACAAGGTTGCCTTCATTGCCCAGAACATCGTGCACCAGGACAGCGCAGCCCCTGTGTTTGATGCATATGCCATGCGTGAGCAAAATGGCATTCCGGTTGCCATTATCGGTCAGGCGTTTCCCTACACGCCCTGGGCGAACGGCGCGCAATTCACCCCAGACTGGGAATTTGGTATCGATGAAGCGCACCTTCAGGCGGTGGTCAACGAGGTGCGCAAGAAAGGCGCGCAAGTTGTCGTATTGCTTTCGCACAATGGCATGGACATCGACCATAAAGTGGCTGCGCGTATTTCCGGGATCGACATGATACTGGGCGGACACACCCACGACGGCGTCCCGGTCCCGAGCATCGTGCAGAACCCCGGCGGCGTGACCATCGTGACCAACGCCGGATCTCACGGTAAATTTCTGGCTGTGATCGATTTCGACATAAAACATGGCCGCGTTGCCGACTATCGATATCATTTGTTGCCGGTCTTTTCGGAACTATTGCCCGCCGATCCCGCCATGCAGGCAACCATCGATCGGGTGCGTGCGCCTTACCAAAGTCTTCTTCAGGAACCGATTGCCGAAAGCCAGCAACTGCTTTATCGACGCGGCAATTTCAACGGTTCCTGGGATCAGTTGATTGTCGAAGCCTTGATGCAGGTCAAGGGCGCAGAGATTGCCTTCTCTCCGGGGTTCCGTTGGGGGACCACGCTATTGCCAGGTCAAACGATCACCCGTGAACGATTGATGGAGCAGACTGCAATTACCTACCCCGACACCTCTGTGACGCAGATGACCGGTGCCGAAATCAAACAACACCTGGAAAAACTTTGCGACAAAATTTTCAACGACGATCCGTATCAACACCAGGGAGGCGACATGGTGCGTACCGGCGGACTTGTTTATGCGTGTGAACCCGCTGCAAAAATAAATTCGCGCATCAGCGACATGACTTTGAACGGACAGCCGATACAAGCCGACAAGTCCTACAAAGTGGCGCGATGGGGTGTAGGCAGCGCTCAGTCCGAGGGGGACCCGGTGTGGGACGTGGTTGAGCAGTATCTAAAAAGTGCTCCGATTGTTAAAACTCACACACCCAACGTACCGCGATTGATTGGCGTGGGTTTAAACCCGGGATTCACCAATGATTAACTGTGTGTTCGATAACGCACGGAACAACCGTATCCGTCCGGCCGCCAACACCTTCCATCGCATAAATCAATCTGTCACGCTCTCCGCCATGTTCAAATCGGAGCGTGGCGATGAAGGCATCGCAGCGGGAAGCCAATCGGCAGCAGTGGCGTATGCGGGTCGAGGCCTGGCGAGCGAGCGGCCAGCGGTTGATGACCTGGGCGCGTGAGCAGGCATCTCGCGTGACGCGCTGGAATACTGGCGGCAGCAGTTTTCCGCTGACGTGGTTGCGCGCGAGAGAACGAATGGCCCGCTAACCACTTCGTCAGGTACTCCTCCTGCTGCTGGTCGGTGACTGCCGACAGGTGCTTCCAGCGCTCGATCTCTTCGGCAACACCGGCAGCCGCCACGCCGGGATGAAGTGACACGAGCACCGCGTTGACGTCCGCGGTGGTCGGTTGCTTCCGTCCTGCCGCTTCCTCACGCCGCTGCAGCGCCGGCGGTACCGCAAACTGCAGCGACTGCGCGTCGAGCAACGTGACCCAGCCGACGTTGTGGTGCTTCAACCCCAACCCCGAGACGGGAGATCCCCGATGGTCGAGATAAGCCCCCTGCGCCACCGTATGATCGAGGATATGATGGTCCGCAATCTGTCGCCGGCGACCCAGCGATCGTATGTGCATGCCGTTGCGAAGTTCGCTTGTTTCTTCGGCCGCTCGCCCGAGAAGCTTGATCTGGAGGACGTCCCCGCCTTCCAGGTTCACCTCGTTGCCGGCGGCATGTCCTGGCCGGCGCTCAGTCAGACCATCTGCGCTCTGCGTTTCTTCTACGGCGTGACGCTCAGCCAGGCAGACCTGCCGGAGCGGATTGCGTATGCGCGCGAACCACAAAAGCTACCGGTAATGCTGAGCGCCGAGGAGGTCGTGCGCTTTCTGGAGGCCGTGCCGAGCCTGAAGTGCCGCGCCGCGCTGACCACGGCGTATGCAACCGGATTGCGCGCGTCCGAAGTCGCCAGCCTCAAAGTTGCCGATATCGACAGCAGCCGGATGGTTGTTCGCATCGAGCAGGGCAAAGGCGGGCGCGACCGTTACGTCATGCCCTCGGCTCTGCTCAAAACCGTACGTTGGCCACGCAGCCTATCGGGACGAAAGGGCGCCCCAGGATTTCTACCCACCCCTGGCGGGTCGAACGAAGGCCTTGGCGAAGGGGCGGCGGGCGGTCCTCCAACCTCCTACACAACACCTGTCGCAAGAGGACTTTGTGCTAGGAGCCGGCTACAGGCGGACACCACGCAGACGCAGCGCATTGCCAATGACAGACACAGAACTTAGCGACATCGCCAGCGCGGCGACGATCGGGCTCAGCAACAGGCCGAAAGCCGGATAGAGCACACCCGCCGCGATCGGAATTCCGATTACGTTATAGGCGAAGGCGAAGACCAGGTTCTGGCGAATATTACGCATCGTCGCCCGACTGAGGGTGTGGGCCCGCGCGATGCCGGCCAGATCGCCCTTCACCAGCGTGATCCCCGCGCTCTGGATCGCGACCTCGGTGCCCGTGCCCATGGCGATGCCAACATCCGCCTCGGCGAGAGCTGGCGCGTCGTTCACACCGTCTCCCGCCATGGCGACGATCCGCCCCTCGGATCTCAGCGTACGAACGATGCGGTGCTTATCCTCGGGCAGCACATCGCCCTGCACGTCATCGATGCCCAGCTTCCGGCCCACCGCTTGCGCCGTCGTCTTGTTGTCGCCGGTTAACATGACAATCCGCATGCCATCCGCGCGCAAGCTATCGAGCGCGGCCTGGGTTGTCGCCTTGATCGGATCGGCGATGGCGATCACAGCACCGGGTTTGCCGTCCACGGCCAGGAACAACGCCGTCGCCCCGTCGGCACGAAATTCATCGGCTCTCGTGGGCAGATCGCCCAGCACGACCCCAAGCCCCTCCATCAGTTTCGCGCTGCCAAGCGCCACGGTGCGACCATCGATCTTGCCCGTGACACCCTGGCCGGTCACGGACGCGAACTCGGACGGGTCTCGCGGCACCATGCCACGGTCATGCGCGGCGGCGACGATGGCGGCCGCGAGCGGATGTTCGCTCGACCGCTCCAGGCCGGCGGCCAACGGCAGGATGTCAGCCTCTGTCATCCCGGGCGCGGGCACGATCGCAGTCACTTTGGGTTTGCCCTCGGTCAGCGTCCCGGTCTTGTCCACGACCAGCGTGTCGACCTTTTCCATGCGTTCCAGCGCCTCAGCCGATTTGATCAGCACGCCGGCGCCGGCCCCCTTGCCGACGCCGACCGCGATGCTCATGGGTGTCGCCAGGCCAAGAGCGCAAGGGCAGGCGATCATGACGACCGAGACCGCCGCGATCAGTCCATAAGAAAGCGCCGGTGCGGGCCCCCAGATCGCCCAGATCGCGAAAGACACCAGGGCGACGGCCAGCACCGCAGGCACGAAGTAGCTCGACACAGTATCCGCCATCCGTTGGATCGGTGCCCGGCTGCGCTGTGCCTCCGCCACCATGGCGACGATGCGGGAGAGCATGGTATCGACGCCAACCTTATCCGCGCGCATGACCAGGGAGCCGGTCCCGTTCACGGTACCGCCAATCAGCCTGTCGCCAGTCTGTTTCGCCACTGGCATGGACTCACCGGTGACCATGGATTCATCGATCGCGCTTCTGCCTTCCAGCACCGCGCCATCGACGGGCACACCGTCGCCGGGGCGCACCCGCAGCTTGTCGCCGAGCCGCACGTCCGCCAGGGGAATATCCTGGTCGTTGCCGTCATCCCCTAGCCTGCGGGCCGTCTTTGGCGCGAGGTTAAGCAGGGCGCGGATGGCCCCGCCGGTCTGCTCCCGGGCACGCAGTTCCAGAACCTGGCCGAGCAGAACCAGAACGGTGATGACCGCTGCGGCCTCGAAGTAAACGGCGACCGCGCCGTCCATGCCCCGGAAGCCCGCAGGGAAAAGCTCCGGGGCAAAGGTCGCGAGCAGGCTGTAGATGTACGAGGCGCCGGTCCCGAGCGCGATCAGGCTGAACATGTTCAGGCTTCGGTTCACGACGGACGCCCAAGCACGTTGGAAGAAGGGCAGGCCAGCCCAAAGCACGACGGGTGTGGACAATGCGAACTGGATCCACGTCGACACGTTGGCCGGCACGATGTGGTGAAGGCCGAGCCATGGCACATGGCCACCCATTTCCAGCACAAAGACCGGCAATGACAGAGCCAGCCCGATCCAGAAGCGGCGGGTCATATCCACCAGCTCGCGGTTTGCCGGCGCCTCGGCGGTGACCATCAACGGTTCAAGCGCCATGCCGCAGAGCGGGCAACTGCCGGGTCCTTCTTGTCTGATCTCCGGATGCATCGGACAGGTATAGATCGTGGCCTTCGGCGGAGCCGGCGCGGGGTCCGCCGCCGGCTTCAGGTAGATGTCCGGGCTGGCGACGAATTTTTCACGGCAGCGCGCCGAACAGAAATGGAATGTGTGGCCGTCATGGTCGAAGCGATGTTTTGAGGTGGCGGGGTCGACCTTCATGCCGCAGACGGGATCAATCACCCGCTCGATCGACGCGACGCTCTCGACCCCGCCATCATGACCGGGACTGGCATGGTCATGCGTGGCCGCGGCATTGGCCGCGTCGTGGTGATGGCGCTCGTGGCCGGTTTCGGCATCTGCCATGGTGCGATTCCTCGTCTGTAACGCACGCCACGCCAAAGGGGCGTGACATCGGCTGATCCCTATCCTATATACCCCTCAGGGGTATGGTATCAAGGATCAGTCGCCGTGCATGGGGTTACGAAGTCTGAGGTCATCAAGCGACTTAAGCGCATCGAAGGCCAGGTTGGCGGGCTGCTGCGGATGGTGGATGACGATCGCTATTGCGTGGACGTCTTGACGCAAATCAATGCGGTTCGCGCGGCACTGCATAGAGTAGAGGAGCACATGCTGAGGGATCACGTGTCCCACTGTGTGGCGGATGCATTCGTGTCAGGCGACGTGGCCGACCAACGGCACAAGGTCGAGGAATTGATCGCGACGATCGGGCGGATGACGAGGTAGCCGCTTACACAGAGTTCCTGACACATCGTGCCGTCGCCAACCACATTCTGCTTACGCTCGCCATGACCGCCCTGTCAGCCGTTGTGTGCACAACAGTCCACCGAGGTACCACGACCATGCGGGAAGAAACCGAGCGGCAGTTCAGAGAGCTTCTCGAACAGCACGACCGCGAGTTCCTAAAATCCGTCACCCCCAGCACCGAGCGCGCGCTCAGGGAACAGGAATTCGACCGCCGGTTTCACGAACGCGCCAAGGAGGTCATCGAACCCATCATGACGAAGCTGCGTGCGCTGATGCACGACCATGGCCTGCAGTCCGAGATCGTAGTGACCCAGCGTCGCACTGAATCCGACGGCAAAATCACGCCCTCCAGCATCGCATTCGAATTCCGCGTGCTGACCGATCCGGAAACCCATGGCTTTCCCGTCACCACGCCGACGCTCGCCTTCATCGCCGACCCCGCCAACAACATTGTCCTGGTGTACGAGAACTCGATCCTGCCCTTCTTCGGTGGCGATGTCGGGATGATTGACCAGTGCGCGCTCGACGTCCTCACGGACGGACTCGCCGAGAAGCATCTGCTTGCCGTCGCCCAGAAGGTGCTGCGCGGCACCGGCGCCAGTTGAGCGCCTCACGCGAAGGACCGGTGCCATGACCGCCAGCGCACAGATCGCCATCTACCCGCTGCGCCAGGACCGCCTCACCCCGGCGATCGAGGCGGTGCAGCAGGCGCTGCGTGATAACGGGCTGCGGGCCGAACCGGGGCCGATGAGCACTTATGTCATCGGGGAGGACCAAGCCATCTTCGCGGCGCTCCAGGAAGCCTTCGCGCGCGCATCCGGCCTGGGGCACGTCGTGATGACGGTCACCGTTTCGAACGCCTGCCCGATCCCTGACTGACCAGCTCATGCGAAACGAGGCGGATGCCACGCTACGGGCCGGCCAGTTTGGCCCCGACGTCTATGCCGCTTGGCGCGTCTCCTCGCTCGGCGAGATCGCCGAGGCGCTGGAACATCGCCTCATCCTCAAGTTGGCAGGACCATTGCAGGATCGGTCGGTCCTCGATGTCGGCTGCGGCGACGGAACGCTCGCCTTGGGGAGCGCCCGGAACGGTGCCGCCCGCGTCTCTGGCTGCGATCCCGACCCGCGCATGGTCGCCCGGGCCCGCGCCCGGGCGATATGCGACAATACCCGCATCGACCTTGCCGTCGCCCGGTCCCAGGCCTTGCCGTTTCCAGACAACACATTCGATGTCGTGACCTGCATCACTGTCCTTGCCTTCGTCCCCGACGCCAACAACGCTATCCAGGAGATGGCGCGCGTGCTTCGCCCAGGCGGTAAGCTCGTGATCGGCGATCTCAGCAAATGGAGCNNATCTCGGCAAATGGAGCCTTTGGGCCGCGCGCCGGCGCATCCGCGGCTGGTTCGGCGCGAAGATGTGGCGGGCAGCTCGGTTCCGGACGGCGAAAGAGCTTGCAGCGATGGCCGAGGGCGCGGGCCTCACGGTCGGGTTGATCAAGGGCGCGATTTTCTTCCCGCCCTGGACAGCGCTGGCCCGCGTGATGGCGC
>PKWQ01000256.1 GCA_003133265.1 Acetobacteraceae bacterium | reverse complement strand
TTCGAAATGCGATTCCCCTGCCGGACTGGCGCTCCGGACTATCGACACCGGCCCGGATCGGCTATCACCAACCACCCTCATCAGCGCGGATCGCCCCATTCCCATGCGCCGGCCCTTCCTTTCTTGCGCGGCCCTGCTGCTTCTGACCCTGGCCGGCTGCAAGCTGATCGACCAGACCACGTTCGCCCCCCCGCCGGAGGCGACGCCGCGCCCCGTCGCGCCGCCGCCCAAGGTGGAGGCGCGCGCGCCGCTGATCGTCATCGGCTTCGCCAGCGCGACGCCCGACTATGCCGACCCGCTGCGCCAGGCCGTGCGCGCGGCCGAGGCTCGCAAGCCCGGTATCGTCTACGACGTGGTCGGCATCGCGCCCGCGCGCGACGACGCGGGGGCTCAGGCGGACGCGGTTCTGCTGGCGAGCGACAACGCATCCGCGGTGATGCGCGCGATCATGGCCGATGGCGTGCCGCCGGCGCGCATCCATCTTGGCGCCCGGACCGAAACCGGCCTTACCGCGCGCGAAGTGCGCGTCTATGTCCGTTGAGGTGGCGTTGCCTGGCCTTGGTGCCAGGGCGCGGGGCGATCGGCTCCAGGGTCTCGGCTTTCTGACGATCACCGCGGTTTGCTGGGGGCTGAACTGGCCGGTCGTCAAGATACTGCTGCAACAGCTGCCGCCCTTCTCCATGCGCCTCGGTTGCAGCATCGTCGGGGTGACGTTCGCCTTCGCGCTTGCCGCTGCCCGGGGCGAGCGGCTCGGCGTACCGCGTGGGCAGTGGCGTTCGTTGATCATCGCCGCGCTGCTGAATTTCGGCGCCTTCTCCATCCTGAGCACGCTGGCGCTGGTGCTGCTGCGGGCGTCGGAGGCGGTGATCATCACCTATACCATGCCGATCTGGTCGGCGCTGGTGGCCTGGCCGATGCTGGGAGAACGCCCGACGGTCAAGCGGCTGGCGGCGCTGGCGCTTGGTCTTGCCGGTGTGGCGCTGATCGTGGGCGCGGACAGCGCCTCGGCGTCCTGGACCAAGTTGCCCGGGGTGCTCTGCGGCTTCGGCGCCGCCTGGGTGTTCGCGCTGGGCACGCTGTTCAGCAAGCGCCATCCGCTCGCCATGCCGCCGGTGGCCGGCGTGGCGTGGCAGGTGCTGGTGGGAGCGCTGCCGGTGTGCGTTCTCGCCTGGTTCGAGACGCCGAACTGGGGCGGCGTCACCCTGCTCGGCTGGTCGGCGGCGTCCTACATCGCTATCGTGCCGATGACCGTCGCCTACCTGGCATGGTTTCGCGCGTTGAAGTTGTTGCCGGCGGCCATCGCCTCCACCGGGGTGCTGTTGTCGCCGATCACGGGGGTGATCGCCTCCGCGCTGATGCTGGGCGAGCCGCTGGGCGCGCGTCAGCTGGCCGCGCTGGCGATGACCCTGACCGGAGTTGTATTGGCGGCCCGCACGTGATCGAACGCCGGACCCCCGCCGCAGTCAGCCAAGGCACCTGAGCCCATGCATCCGTTCCACGATCTCGCCCGCCGCGCCCTGGCGGACATCCGCGCCCAGGGGCGCTACCGGACCTTCACCCCGCTGACGCGCCAGGCGGCGCGGTTCCCGTTCTATCGCCGGCCGGACGGCAGCGAGGTGGCGGTCTGGTCGTCCAACGACTATCTGGCGATGGGCTGTTCCGACGTGCTGATCGAGGCATCCCGGGCGGCGGCACAGGAGATGGGCACCGGCGCCGGCGGCACGCGCAACATCAGCGGCACCAGCCCGCTGCTTGAGGCGCTGGAGGCGGAACTGGCCAGCCTGCACGGCAAGGAAGCCGGGCTGCTGTTCACCTCGGGCTTCGTGTCCAACCAGGCCGGACTGTCGACGCTGCTGAACTCGCTGCCCGGATGGCATGTGTTCTCGGACGCCAAGAACCATGCCTCGATGATCGCCGGGATCAAGGGCACGGTGCCGGCCTCGGGCACAATCTGCCACATATTCCGCCACAACGATCCGGCGCACCTGGAAGAATTGTTGCGCGCGGCCCCGGCCGGGGCGCCGAAGCTGATCGCCTTCGAGAGCGTCTATTCCATGGACGGCGACATCGCGCCAATCGGGGCGATCTGCGATCTGGCCGAGACGTACGGCGCGATGACCTATCTGGACGAGGTGCATGCCGTCGGCATGTACGGCCCGACCGGCGGCGGCGTGTCCGAGCGCGACGGCGTGGCGCACCGGGTCGACATCATCGAGGGCACGCTGGCGAAAGCGTTCGGCTGCCATGGTGGCTACATCACCGGGCAGGCGCATGTGGTGGACTATGTCCGCTCGGTCGCGCCCGGCTTCATCTTCACCACCTCCCTGCCGCCGACCGTGGTGGCGACGGCGCTGACCAGCGTGCGGCATCTGCGCGCCGACCACGCCCGCCGGGCCAAGCTGTTCGAGCGGGCGGAGACGTTGAAAAGCCGTCTGGACGCGGCCGGGTTGCCGCGCCTGCCGACGGTCAGCCACATCGTGCCGCTGCATATCGGCGACGCGGCGCGCTGCACCGAGGTCAGCCATCGCCTGCTGGACGAGTTCGGGATCTATGCCACGCCGATCAACTACCCGACGGTGCCGCGCGGCACCGAACGGCTGCGCTTCACGCCGACGCCGCTGCACACCGACGCGATGATGGACCGGCTGGTCGATGCACTGGTGGCGATCCTGCGTCCGGCCGGGCAGGTAGCCGCCTAAGGTCAGCCACCGCACAAACGAAAAGGGCGACCCGAAGGCCGCCCGTTCCAACAAAAATCGGTATCCGTCCGGCTCAGGCGGCGCGGTGCGCGGCCAGGGCGGCGGGGAGTTGGGAGATCGCCTGATCCACCAGCCTGGCGCCGTCGGCGGGCGACAGGCCCTCCGCGATCACCCGGCGGGCGGTTTCCGTCGCTATCTCGGCGGCGGTGAAGCGGACCTCGTCCACCGCGGCCTTCTCGGCGGCGGCGATCCGGTCCATCGCCATCTGCTCGCGCCGCGCGGCGGCGTGCCCGGCTTCCTGCGCGGCGGCGGCGGCGACGCGGCCGGCCTCCAGCTTGGCGCCCTCGATCAGCGCCTGGGCTTCCTGCAATGCGGTGGCGCGGCGTGCCTCCGCGTCCTTCAGCAGCGCCTCGGCTTCCTGGCGCAGGCGCGATGCCTCGTCCAGTTCGGCGCGGATGGCGACGGCGCGGTCATCCAGGATCTTGCTCAGCGCCGCCCAGATCTTGCGGCCGAACACGACCACGAAGATGACGAAGGCGATCGAGACCCAGGTCCGTGGATTTTGGAAGAAGCTTTCCTCGTTCATGGCGGTCGCCTTTTT
>PKWQ01000460.1 GCA_003133265.1 Acetobacteraceae bacterium | reverse complement strand
ATCGCCGACGAGCCGACCACGGCGCTGGACGTGACGGTGCAGGCACAGATCCTGCGATTGTTGCAGACCCTGCAACGCGAGTTGGGTCTGGCGCTGCTGCTGATCACCCACGATCTCGGCATCGTCGCGCGCATGGCGCGCCGCGTTTCGGTGATGTATGCCGGCGAGGTGGTGGAGAGCGCGGACGCCGAGGCGCTGTTCGCCGCCCCCACCCATCCCTATACGCGCGGCCTGCTCGACTGCATCCCGGTGCCGGGGAAGGTGCGGCGCGGCGAACCGCTGGGCAGCATTCCCGGCACCGTGCCGCGCATCGTCCCCGGCTTCACCGGCTGCGGCTTCCGCGAACGTTGCGCGCACGCGATGGATGCCTGCGCACGCGACGTGGCGCTGCGCCCGGCCGGCACGGACCATGCCTATCGCTGCCTGCTGCCGGCGGGCTGGTCATGAGCGGCGCCAACGCGGCCATCGAGGTACGCGACGTCCGCCGCGTGTTCCGGCAGTCGTCGGGCATGTTCGGGCCGGAGCGGCAGGTGCGCGCCGTGGACGGCGTGTCGTTCTCGCTGCCGGCGGGGCAGGTGCTCGGCATCGTCGGCGAGTCCGGCTGCGGCAAATCCACGCTGGCGCGGCTGATCCTGGGCCTGCTGCCGGTCAGCGCGGGCGAGGTGCTGGTGGATGGCCAACGTCTGGCCGACATGGACCGGCGCGCCCGGGCGCGGCTGATCCAGCCGGTGTTCCAGGACCCGTTCTCCTCGCTCAATCCGCGACAGACGGTGCAGCAGATCGTCGGCCTGCCGCTGGCCGCGCAAGGCGACATTCCGCGCGCACGGCAGCGCGAGCGGGTGATGGAGATGCTGTCGCGCGTCGGCCTCTCGCCCGAGATGGCGCAGCGCCAGCCGGGGCAGCTTTCGGGCGGCCAGCGCCAGCGGGTCGCCATCGCCCGCGCGCTGGTGCTGCGTCCGCGCATCGTCGTCTGCGACGAACCCACCAGCGCGCTGGACGTCTCGGTGCAGGCGCAGATCCTGAACCTGCTGGCCGAACTCCGCCACGAGCTGGGCCTGACCTATGTGTTCATCAGCCATAATCTGGCGGTGGTGGAGCACATCGCCACCGAGGTGGCGGTGATGTATCTGGGTCGCATCGTCGAGCAGGCGGAAACCGATGCGCTGTTCCGCGATCCGCGCCACCCCTACACGCGCGCACTGCTCGCCTCCGTGCTGACGCCGGAGCCGGGGCTGGGCATCCCGGACGTGGGGCTGGGCGAGAGCTATCCCGATCCGGCCAACATCCCGCCGGGCTGCCGCTTCCATCCGCGCTGCCCGATGGCGGCGGAGCGGTGCAATACCGAAGCCCCAGACGGGCTGCGGTCCGGCGGGCGGCTGGTGGAGTGTCTGTTCGCGCCTACTTCCAGCTCGCCAGATAGAAGCGCGGCAGTTCGTCCGGGTACGGCTTGAAGTTCAGCTGCCGGGACAAGCCATAGGTGATGGTCTGGGTGAACATCGGCAGCCAGTAGGCATGCTGGGTGATCAGGCGGATCGCCTCGCTGTAGTTCTTCCGTCGCTGGTCGGGATCGGTGGTGCCGCCTCCGGCCTCGACCAGCCGCTTCACCTCCGGATCGCGCGAATAGTCGGCCGAGCTGCCGGTGAAATAGAACGGCAGGATCGCCGAGACGTCGTTGATCGAGTAGCTGCCCCAGTTGGCCTCGTCCATCGGGGCCTTGCCCTCGTTGCGGCGCTGGATCTGCGCGCCGACCTGCAGGGTGGTAACCCTGGCATTGATGCCGACGGCCTTGAGATAGGCCTGGATCGCGCCGGACCATTGCGGCAGCTCGTAGGAAACGATCTCGGTGTCGAAGCCGTTGGGATAGCCGGCCTCGACCAACAGCGCCTTCGCCTTCGCGGGATCGTAGCCGTAATGCACCGCCACGGTGGCGTCGCAGCCGAACTGGGTCGGGTAGCACGGCGCGTCCAGCGCGCGGCTGTCGCCCTGCACCAGTTGCTTGGCCATGGTGGCACGGTCGATGGCGTGGAAGATCGCCTGGCGCACCTTCTCCTTGGTCAGCGGGTTATCCGCCCCGGTACGCCCGGCAGCGTCCAGGCCCACATAGCTGATGCGCATCGATTCCGAGCGGATCGCGGTCAGCGTCGGGATCCGTCCGACGGCGTCGAACTGGTCGGGGCTGAATTTCCAGATCCAGTCGGCTCGCCCGCCCAGCAGTTCCGCCATTTCGGTGGCGGAGTCCGGCACCTCGTGGATGACGATCTTCTTGATCGCGGCTTTCCCCTTCGGGCTGCCGGCGTAATAGCCGTCATAGCGTTCCAGATCGATCTCGGTGGTGCCGTCCACCTTGGTGATCTTGTACGGGCCGGCACCGATCGGGTGCTTCGCGTATTCCTCCGCCCCCACCTTCTCCCGGTACGCCTTCGGCCAGATCGGCAGCGTCATCGCCAGATATTCCAACGCGGCGGGGAAGACGCGCTTCAGCTTCACCCGCACATGCAGATCGTCGATCTTCTCCGCGCCGGCCAGATAGAGGAAGTTGCTGGGCACCGAGACCTGCTTGTCGGTCAGCACCGTGTTGATGGTGTAGACCACATCGTCGGCGGTGAACGGATCGCCGTTGTGGAAGGTGACGCCCGGGCGCAGCGCGAACTCCAGCGTGGTGTCATCGGCCCATTTGTAGGACTCCGCCAGCAGCGGCTTGATCTGGAAGGTCTCGGGATCGCGGTACAGCAAATAGTCCCAGGCCTGATGCGCCAGGATGATGCCGCTGCGCAGCTCGTTGTAATAGGGATCGACGTTCGGGATGGAATCGCGCCAGGTTATCCGCAGCGTGTCGGCGGATTTTTGCGCGTGCGCCGGCCCGGCCAGGGTCGCCGCCAGGAGAAGTCCGCCAAACCATGCATGTTTGTACATCTCTGCTCCTACGATCCGATCGAATGATCCCGGAACCGTAAGAGCAGATGATGCGCCGCAGCAAGGACTTGTTGCGGCTTTCCGCCTAGCCCATCGACGAATTAAACGCGCCGCCGTCCAGCAGCAGGTTCTGCCCGACGATGTATCCCGAGGAGGCGGCGCACAGGAAGGCGCAGGCCTCGCCGAACTCCGCCGGATCGCCGACCCGCCCGGCCGGCGTGTGGGCGGAGCGCTCGGCCATGACCTCCTCCACCGTGCGGTTGGTTCTCTTCGCCGCCTCGGCGAAGCCGCCGCGCAGCCGGTCGGTCAGGAACGGGCCGGGCAGCAGGCCGTTGATGGTGACGTTGTGGCGCGCCACCTGCCGCGCCAGCCCGGCGACAAAGCCAGTCAGGCCGGCGCGGGCGCCGTTGCTCATGCCGAGTTCCGCGATCGGCGACTTCACCGAACCGGAGGTGATGTTGACGATGCGGCCGAACTTACGCGCGATCATGCCGTCGACGACCGACTTGATCAGAAAGATCGGCGTCAGCATGTTGCCGTCCAGGGCCTTGATCCAGTCGTCGCGGTTCCAGTCGCGGAAATCCCCGCGCGGCGGGCCGCCGGCGTTGTTGACCAGGATGTCCGGCTCCGGACAAGCGGCAAGCGCGGCGGCGCGGCCCGCCTCGGTGGTGATGTCGCCGGCGACCGCGATGACCTTCGCGCCGGTGGCCGCGCGGATTTCCGCCGCCGTGGCTTCCAGGGTCTCGACGGTGCGGGCGGTGATGACCAGATCCACCCCCTCGCGCGCCAGCGACATGGCGCAGGCCCGGCCCAGCCCCTTGCTGGCGGCGCAGACGATGGCCTTGCGGCCCTTGATGCCAAGATCCATGGACTTGATCCTTCCCGTTTGGTTCAGTTGGTTACAGCGTAGCCTTGCAGATTGGCGCGCACATCGGGCGGGATAGGCACCGGCCGTTGCGTGGCGGCGTCGACGAAGACGTGAATGAAGTGTCCCTCGGCCGCGGCATCGTCCTCGCCCTCGCGGAAAATGCCGAGTTCGTAGCGCACCGAGCTCTTGCCGATATGCGCGACCCGCAGCCCGACCGTCAGCAGGTCGGGGAAGGCCACGGATTTGTGGTAGCGGCAGATCACCTCGACCACCAGGCAGCGGATCGCCCCGTGCGGCAGCTCGATCCCGGCGTGCTTCACCTCGAAATAGGTCACGGCGGTGTCGAAATAGGAGAAATACTCGACATTGTTGACGTGACCGAACGCGTCGTTGTCCTTCCAGCGCGTGGTGACGTCCTGGAAGTAGCGGTATGCGGCGCGATGGCCCGGTGGCGTGCGGCTCATGTGGTCCGTGTGGCTGTTGCGGTGGGGTGCGACTACAGCCGGTTTGGCCGGCCGCGTCCACCGCTCCGGCGTTGGACAGACGCGCGGCGCACGCGCTAGATGCGGCCACCGCATCGGCCACGAGGATCGATCCTTGCCAGTCCTGCTTCCATCCCGCCGGTTCACCCTCGCGGCCCTCGTCGTGCTCGGCCTGACGCCGGCGGCGGCGGAGGCGCATGCCATCCTGCTCGCCAGCAGCCCGGCCGCCGGCGGCAGCGTACCGGCGGGACAGGTGGTCATGGAATTCCGCTTCAACAGTCGCATCGACCGGCTCCGCTCCCGCCTCACCCTCACCCGGCCCGACCGCAGCCAGACCATGCTGCCCATCAGTGACCAAGGGTCCGAGGAGTTGCTGCGCACCACCGTCGCGCTGACGCCCGGGACCTACACCATCCACTGGCAGGTGCTGGCGGTCGATGGGCATATCACGCGCGGCGACGTGGCGTTCACCGTGACCGGGCCCTAGAGCCGTGACATTGCTGATCGACCTGTTCGGCTATTTGTCCATCGTGCTGCACGGGCTGACCATCGGCGCGCAATCGACGATGCTGGGCGGCGTGCTGTTCCTGCTGTTCCTCGCCCGTCCGCTGTCGCCCGCGCTGGGGCTGTCCGGGGCGGCGGTCCTGGCCGGCACCACGCGGATCGCCGCCTGGGCGGGGGTGGCGCTGATCCTGTTCGAGGGGATCGCGGTGGCCTTGCAGACGGCGGTGCTGGTCGGCACCGTCGATCTGTCGGTGCTCCAGGTGCTGGGCGCGAATTTCGCCCTGGCCGGCCTGGTGAAGATCGCCGCGGCGGCGGTGATCACGATATTGCTGTTCGCCGGCGGGCCGCGTGTGCCGTTGCCGACGCTGCTCGCCCTGATGCTCGTGGAACTGGCGGCGGCCACGCTGACCACGCATGCGGCCGCACGGATCGAGGATAGCAGGCTGCTGCTGCTCGCCGAGGGGCTGCACCAGCTCGGCGCGGCGATCTGGATCGGCGGCATCCCGAGCTTCCTGCTGGCGCTGGCCCAGGTGCGTGACGGACGCGCGTGGCGCGCGGTGGGCGCGCGGTTCTCGCGCATGTCGATGGTGGGCGTGGCCTGCATCCTGCTCAGCGGCGTCACCATGAGCCTGTTCTATATCGGCGACTGGGCGGGCTTCTACGGCACCGCCTACGGCGTGATGGTCGGCGCCAAGATCTGCATGTTCCTCGGCCTGCTGGCGCTGGGCGCGGGCAATTTCCTCCTGGTCGAGCGGCTGCGCGCCGATCCGGCCACGCCGGTGACGCGGCTGAAGCGCTTCGCCGAGGTCGAACTCGGCATCGGCATCGCCATCTTCTTCGCCGCCGCCTCGCTGACCTCGGTGCCGCCGGCGGTCGACCTGACCGTTGACCGGGTGACGATGCAGGAACTGATCGCGCGCAACACGCCGGTGATGCCCCGCCTCGCCTCGCCCGACCACGACACGCTGGCGCTGCCCGCCTTGCAGGAGCAGCTCGACAAGGAGGCCGCCGCCGGCCGCGCCGCGCCGTCGGCGGCCTTCATCCCCGGATCGGGCTTGCTGCCCGCGCGTAACACCGCCGACATCGCCTGGTCGGAATACAACCATCACTGGGCCGGGCTGTGCGTCCTGGCGATCGGGCTGCTGGCGCTGGCGCACCGCGCCGGGCTGGGATGGGCGCGGCACTGGCCGCTGATGTTCCTGGCGCTGGCGGTGTTCCTGTTCTTCCGCTCCGATCCCGAAACCTGGCCGATGGGCAACATCGGCTTCGGCGAGAGCATGCGCGACATAGAGGTATTGCAGCACCGCGCGGTCCTGCCGCTGATCGTCGCCTTCGCCTTCTTCGAATGGCGGGTGCGTGCCCAGGGCTGGACGCGCAATGGCGCGGCCATGGTGTTCCCGCTGATCTGCGCCCTCGGCGGCATTCTGCTGCTGACCCACACCCATGCCATCGCCAACGTCAAGGACCAGCTGCTGATCGAGGTGTCGCACACCCCGCTCGCCCTGGCCGCCATCGCCGCCGGCGGCGCGCGGTGGCTGGAGCTGCGGCTGGACCCGCCGGGCAACCGGATCGCCGGCTGGGTATGGCCGGCCTGCTTCCTGCTGATCGGGCTGATCCTGCTGTCCTACCGGGAGGCGTAGGCACTGGACGCGGGAGGCCCGGGACCGCAGGATCGCGCCATCTTATCGAGGAACAGGGAGGCCCCCATGCGCATCGGCATCGCCGGCATCACCGGACGGATGGGCACGCTGCTGGTCGAGGAAGTGGCCGCCGCCGGGGCGACGGTCTCGGGCGGGATCGGGCGCGCCCATCTGCCCGGTGATGTCGGGGCGGGCGGCTTCGCCGACATCGCCGCGCTGGCGACGGGCAGCGACGTGGTGATCGACTTCACCAACGCCGCCACGGCACAGGCGCACGCGGCGGCGCTGGCGGCGGCGGGCAAGCCCTGGGTGCTGGGCACGTCGGGCCTGTCGGATGCCGACGAGGCGGCGGTGGCGCGGGCAGCCGAGCGGATCGCGGTGGTGTATGCCGCGAATTTCGCCACCGGGGTCAATCTGGTCCTGGCGCTGGCCGAACGGATGGCGGCGGCGCTGCCGGCGGAGAGCTACGACGCCGAGATTGTCGAGATGCACCACCGCCAGAAGGTCGACGCGCCGTCCGGCACCGCCATCGGCATGGGCCGGGCGGTGGCGAAGGGGCGCGGGCAGAATTTCAACGACGTGATGGAAAGCGGCCGGCATGGCCACACCGGCGCGCGCAAGACCGGGGCGATCGGCTTCGCCAGCTTGCGCGGCGGGCAGGTGGTGGGCGAACACACGCTGATCTTCGTCGCCGGCGCCGAGCATATCGCGCTGACCCATCGCGCCTTCGACCGCCGGGCCTTCGCGGCCGGCGCGGTGCGCGCGGCGCTCTGGGCGGCGGCCCGGCCGGCGGGGCTCTATTCGATGATGGACGTGCTCGGGATGCGGGGCTGATGGCGCACCCGGAGACGTAGAATTCCATGTTCCCTTGACCCTTCCGGCTGTTTCGGCCACACACCGCGCGCCCGGCATATGGCCGGAACTCGCGACACGAGGACCCGCAAATGCGCGATACCGGCGAATATCTCTTTACCTCCGAGTCCGTCTCGGAAGGGCATCCGGACAAGGTTGCCGACCGGCTCAGCGACACCGTGCTGGACGCGTTCCTGACCGCCGACCCCTATTCACGCGTGGCCTGCGAGACGCTGGTGACCACCAACCGCGTGGTCCTGGCCGGGGAAACCCGCGGCCCGGGCGTCATCACCCATGAATACCTGGCGCATCTGGCGCGCATGGCGATCCACGATATCGGCTACGACCAGGCCGGCTTCTCCTGGAAGAACGCCAAGATCGAGGTGCTGCTGCACGCCCAGTCCTCCGACATCGCCCAGGGCGTGGACGCCGAGGGCAACAAGGACGAGGGCGCCGGCGATCAGGGCATCATGTTCGGCTATGCCTGCCGCGAGACCGAACTGCTGATGCCGGCGCCGCTGTATTACGCGCATCTGATCCTGCGCCGGATCAGCGAGCTGCGCCGCAGCAGCGACCTGTCGGTGGCCGGCCTGCTGCCGGACGCCAAGAGCCAGGTGACGCTGCGCTACGTCGATGGCAAGCCGGTGGGCGCGACCTCGGTCGTGGTCTCCACCCAGCATGTCGAGGGGCTGGAGCAGGCGGAGATCAAGGCCATGCTGTGGCCGCTGGTGGAAAGCAGCCTGCCGGAGGGCTGGATGCCGGCGGAGCGCGAGTTCTACGTCAACCCGACCGGCAAGTTCGTCATCGGCGGGCCGGACGGCGATTGCGGGCTGACCGGGCGCAAGATCATCGTCGACACCTACGGCGGCGCCGCCCCGCATGGCGGCGGCGCGTTCAGCGGCAAGGACCCGACCAAGGTCGACCGCTCGGCCGCCTATGTCTGCCGCTATCTGGCGAAAAACGTCGTCGCCGCCGATCTGGCGGACAAATGCACGCTGCAGATCAGCTACGCCATCGGTGTCTCCCACCCGCTGTCGGTCTATGTCGACCTGCACGGCACCGGCAGGGATGTGAGCGAGGCGCGGCTGGAAGCGACGCTGCGCGAACTGGTCAACCTGACGCCGCGCGGCATCCGCGAGCATCTGCACCTGAACCGCCCGATTTACGTGCCCACCTCCGCCTACGGCCATTTCGGCCGTGAGCCGGACCCGGAGAAGGGCACGTTCACCTGGGAGAAAACCGATCTGGTGCCGGCGCTGAAGACCGCGTTCGGACGCTGAGCATGGCGGCCCCGGGTGGCGTGAAGCCGCCGCCCGACCGGCTGTACGGCCGCGCCCGCGGCCACACGCTTCGGCCACGCCAGCAGGTGCTGCTGGATGTCACCTTGCCGCGGCTGGCATTCGCCGCCGCCGCCGCAGCCGATCCGTTGGCGGCGTTCGATCCGCGCCCGCGCGCACTATGGCTGGAAGTGGGCTTCGGCGGCGGCGAGCATGCCGTCGCACAGGCCGCCGCCGACCCCGACGCCGGCCTGATCGCCTGCGAGGTGTTCGAGAACGGCATCTGCTCGCTGCTCGCCCGGCTGGTGCCCGAGGGCGGCGAGGCGAGCGCGCCGCTGCCGGCCAATCTGCGCCTGTGGACCGAGGATGCGCGCATCCTGCTGCGGGCGCTGCCGGACGCCTGCCTGGACCGGCTGTTCCTGCTGTTCCCCGATCCCTGGCCCAAGGCCCGCCACGCCAAGCGCCGCTTCGTGCATCCGGTGCAACTGCCCGAACTCGCCCGGGTGCTGAAGCCGGGCGCGGAATGGCGGGTGGCGAGCGACGATCCGACCTATCAGGCCTGGGTTACCGAGGTGATGGCGCGGCAGGTTCTGTTCGATGTTCCGCCCCCGGCGATGGAACGGCCGGACGGCTGGCCGCCGACGCGCTACGAGGCGAAGGCGATCCGCGCCGGACGGCGGCCGCTCTATTGGCGGTTCATCCGCCGGGCGTGACCGGGCTGCGCGGTTCTACCAGTTCTCAGCGCCAGCCGTGATGCCAGCCGCCCCAGCCCCAGCCGCCGTTGATCACGACGCCGGGTCCGTAATAATATCCGGGCGCCGGGTAGTAAGGGCCCGGATAGGGGTAGGCACCATACGGACCCTGAGCGGGATAACCGCCGTAGGCCGGCTGCGACTGGACCGAATCGCCCTTGGAATACATGCACTGGGTGTAGATCATGTCGTATCGCCGTTGCAGCTCTCCTGCTGAAAGCTGAGCGTTATTCGCACCGATGGCGCTGCCGGCCAGCAGGCCGGTCGCGCCGCCGATCGCCGCGCCCGCACCCATCTGCCCGCTCACCGACCCGAGCGCCGCGCCCGCCGCCGCGCCCAGCACGGTGCCGACCACGGCGCTGCCCACCGCGCTCTGCGTCGCGGCGTCCGCCGGCTGCACCCCGCCATTCTGCTGCCATGCATATTGGCGGCAGAAGCCGTCATCCTGCTGAAATGCCTCGAAGCTCTTGTCCTTGCCGGGCAGCGCCATGACGCTCGGCCCCGCCGGGGGGGCCACGACGCAGGCGCCGAGCGCGAGCGGCCCAGCCAAGGCGATGAGGCAGCTGATGCGACGCATGGTAAACTCTCCTTGATTCCGCTGAGTGCGTGCCGGCACCGGCCCGATCAGCCAGAGCATCCTACTCCCGGCACCGTTGTCGGTATTTTACATAGTGTGTCCTCACATTGTGTCGGCGATCATGGATCGGGCCGGCTGCGGGGACGCGCTGACGCGCCGCCGCTTGCCCCATCGCAGCACCGGCTGCTCGATCGCGCGATGTAGCCACCAGGCGACAGCCACCGGTAGAAGCACGGCCAGTGGAATCCACAATACGGTGAAAAGCCCGGCATCGCCCGCGACGAGGCGCGCCAAGACCACCCCGAGCAGCTTCTGAACCGGCTCGTTCACAAGGTAGAGGCAATAGGAAACCGCGCCCAGCCATAGCAGCGGGCGAGAGCTTAACGCTGCGGCAAGGGGAGCGAGCACGCCCGTCTGCCGCAGTTGCGCGGTCAGGCACACGGTCCAGACCAGCGGCGCGGCCAGCTTTTCGGCTCCGCCCTGAACCCAGCAAAGCGCCAGGACCGCGCCGAGAACCACGGCAAAGTGATCGCGGCGGCCGTTACGCAGCAAAAGCGTGCTGGCCATGCCGAGCGCGAAATAATGTGCCTTGTTGGGTAGAAACGCCCTGCTGAAAAGCCAGGCTTCGGGTGCGCAGTACCGCCACACGATTGCCAGCGCGGCGAGCCCCAGAAAGCCCGCCACGAGCCGCCATTCGCATCCCTGTCGCGCGCAGAGCGCTGCCAGCAGATAGAACTGCCACTCCGCGGACAGACTCCAGGCGGGGCCTAGCAGCCTGTCGGACTCTGGTTTTTGTATGATTTGGGGTGCGGCGCGTGAATTGCGCTGACAAGGGCTACCGACAGCGGAGTGTGGTCAACACCGTCCCATCCATCGCCACGAAGGCTGTTCTCGGCCTCCGCGCGTCCGATCGCACGCGAAAAAGA
>PKWQ01000344.1 GCA_003133265.1 Acetobacteraceae bacterium | reverse complement strand
CCGGACTTTTGCCACTGTTACGAATCCCAACAGGGTCCCGGTTCGGCGCTTATTCACACTCGGCTTCCCAGGTAACGGGTTGCCGCTGGGGCCTACCGCAACCATTGCGGAGTTCGTCGCCTCGGCGGCCTCCGCCCTGCCCTGCGAGTCGGCTCCGACGGATCCCGCGCCGGGCAAACCATCCAGACCGAAGCAGTCGCAGGAGACGGCGGCGCCATGAAGCACGATCTCATAGCGGTTCGGTGGGCAGATCCATGTCCGTGTCATGGACGCCGCGACACGCTCCGCAGTGGCGGGACGCGACAGCGACGCCAACGCCGGCGATGCCGCGGCGGCCGCACCCGCCGTCAAAAGGACCTGCGTCTCACCTTGATGACCTCCCAAACCTGTCGGGCCCGACAAGCATCATTCAGGCCGGTGATCTGCTTGCGTCATCGTGGCAGCGACAGGATCGCACGCAGGCCACCCGCCGGTCGGTTGGCCAGCGTAATCTGCCCGCCATGCACTTGCGCAATCGACTGCGCGATGGCCAGGCCCAGACCGGTGCCGCCGGTCTCCCGGCTGCGCGATTGTTCAAGGCGATAGAATGGCTCGAACACCCTTTGTAATTCGGCATCGGGGATGCCAGGGCCTTCATCGTCGATGGCGATCGTGATGGCGGCCGGCGACGTGAGCAACTGGACCCGAGCCGATTTGCCGTATTTCACGGCGTTGTCCAGCAGGTTGGCGATCGCACGACGCAAGCCGCCGGGCCGGCATTCGAGGATGACCGATTCGACCGGTGCCATGCTCACCAGCAGCCCGGCATCGGCCATGTCGTCGACGATCGCCATCAGCAGGGCGGTAAGGTCGGTGCGTCGCAAGGGTTCGGTGGCGGCCTCGTCGCGGGCGAAATTCAGGGTCGCGCCGATCATGGCGTCAAGATCGCCGATATTGGCGAGCATCCGGTCGCGTTCGGAGCCTTCCGGCAGACTTTCGACGCGCAGCCGCAGCAGGGTCAGCGGTGTGCGCAGATCGTGCGACAACGCGACCAGCATGCGTGTTCGGTTTTCCAGCAGCCGTTGCAGGCGCCCCTGCATCTCGTTGAAGACCTGTGCCGCCTGACGCATCTCGTGGCTGCCGGCTTCGAGGATCGGCGGCGCGTTGACATCGCGCCCGAGGCGTTCGGCCGCCCGGACGACGGTGCCGAGCGGTGCGGTGACGCGGCGAACGGCCCAGATCGAGGTCAGCACGACGATGACCGACATCACGACCATGGCGATCAGGAACTGCCACGATGTGGACGGCCCAAAATCGGGCAAGATCGCGGTGAACAGCAGGTATTGTCCGTTCGCCAGTTGGACACTGGCCCGCAGGCTGCGCCAACCACCCGGCCGACGCATGCCCGGCCCCATCATCCGATCCATTATCGGTCCCGCACGCGGAGATTCGGCGAATGGCCGACCCACGGTTCCGGTCACATCGACCCGCAGCCGCGCCGCCAAGGCCTGGGGCAATTGTTCCGCCAGATAGTTTTGGATCGACAGGTCGGCAGCATCGGGTTCGGCTTTGGTGTCCGCCTGGGGCTGTGTGGAAAGCGAGACGCGCAGGGTCGGGTCGCTGGCGGCGGCGACGATGCGGTCGCGCCAATCCTCCGGGGCCTCATCGATCAGGCGGGCGAGATTGGCGATCCGCTGCGTCGCCGCGTAGCCGCTGATCGCGCGCACCGCCTTTTGCCGGTCGGCGGTGTAGATCCAACTGGCGACGAGATGCGAGATCACCAGCCCGCCGAGCAGGATCAGAATCATCTGGCCGACCAGGGTGCGCGGCAAAAATCGCCTCATTCCTGCCCCACCGGCACCGCGAACATGTAACCCCCGCCCCAGATCGTCTTGATCATCCGCGGCTCGGCCGGATCGCGTTCGAGCTTCTTACGCAGGCGGCTCACCTGGGTGTCGATGCTGCGATCGAACGCCGCCGCCGCACGGCCGCGCGCCAGATCGAGAAGCTGGTCACGGTTCAACACACGCTGCGGCCGCTCGACCAGAACCAGCAGCAGCTCGTATTCGCCGGTGCTGAGCGGCACGGTCACGCCATCGTCGCGCAGCAACTCCCGGGTTTCCGTCTCCAGAACCCAGCGATCGAACCGGTAGCGCTTCGGCGCCGGTTTGCGTTCGACGCCGGAATCGTCCGCCTGGCTGCGGCGCAGAACCGCCCGGATGCGGGCGATCAACTCGCGGCTGCCGAACGGCTTGGGCAGGTAGTCGTCGGCCCCCATCTCCAGGCCGATGACCCGATCCACCTCGTCGCCCTTGGCGGTGAGCATGATGATCGGTATGCGGCTTTGGGCCCGGACGCCGCGGCACAGCGACAGCCCGTCCTCACCCGGCAGCATCAGGTCAAGCAGGATGAGATCGATGCGGCTATCGGCGAGTACCTTGCGCATGGCCTTGCCATCGGCCGCGACGCTGACACGGAACCCTTCCAGGCCGAGCACGCGCGATACCAGATCGCGGATCTCGCGATGGTCGTCCACGATCAGGATATGCGGGCCGGAATTCATGGCGGGAGACTAGGCCGCCACCGGTCGCAGGTCCGCAGGGAAATTGTAGCGGGATGTGCCCAGTGCGGCGTCTGCCACATCTTGCCACACATTCGACTGTTGCCGACAAACCTCGGTGACAGATGGGGGCCAGATGTTGCGTCGCGGCCGATACGGTGCCGCGATATGTAAAGGAACATCTCGATGAAGAATATCACCAAGGTCCTGGCGATCGGGACCGTTCTCCTGGCAGTCGGCGGCATCGGCGTCGCTGCGATGGCGGAGACAACCGGTCCCGGCTGCGGCCCCCGGTTCATGCACGGCCATAGGGGCCAGGGGATGATGGGGATGCATGGCGGCGCGCGGGGGCACCGCTTCGGCGATCCGGCCGCGCGTTTGGCCGCTTTGAAGACCGAGCTCGGCATCAAACCGGAACAGGCCGGCGCCTGGGATGCCTATGCCAAGGTGCTCCAGGACACCGCGACGCAGATGCGTGCCAGCCATGACAAGATCGACCCGGACACCGTCCATGCGATGCCGCTGAAGGACCGCATCGCGTTCATGACCACGCAGATGGAACTGCGCGACAAGGCGTCCACCATGGTGAAGGCCGCCGACAACACGCTGCTGGCGTCGTTGGATGACGCTCAGAAGGCCAAGGCGCAGACATCGCTGCCAGGTCTGGCGGCACGCGGCCCGGGCGGCATGCGGCATGCCGGCGAGCGGATGATGCATCACGGCATGGGCACGATGACGGGGCCGACGGACGGGGTCACGCGCTGACCGTCTTGGATTGATCCGGTTGGGGCTGATCCGGTTGGGGCTGGCGGTGGCGAACCGCCGGCCCTGCTCCGGCGCCGTTTATTTACCGAGCACGACCTTGCCGTCGTGCCCGGTGAGTATGCTGCTGCCAAATCGGTCTGTTTCTACCCATCCTGATTTTCAGTAAGTACAAAGAGATGCCTACTCAGTCGAAAAGCCGCGTCCGTTTCACGACGGTGCTACCAAGGCCGGCGAAGATGAAAAATATGTGCGCAACATGTCTATTCCCACGCGTACAAAGCCGTCCCAGGGGGGCGACTTGTTCACGGGCCTGGACACCCCCCTTGCGGACGCAACCCAAAGCCCCGACCCGCGCGGGAAACCGTCTATGCGGGCGGGTCCAGTGGTGGATAAGCGGACCTTTCCTTGGTCAACTCTCTATTCTGTCGTATTGCCGTCAAAGTGTTCGTTGTCGGCCTCAGCGTCGGCGCGGGTATGGTGGA
>PKWQ01000029.1 GCA_003133265.1 Acetobacteraceae bacterium | reverse complement strand
TGCGGCGCGCCACGTCGTAGCGCAGCAGCCAGATGGTCAGCATTATCATGCCGGCACCCATGGTGCGCCAAACCGCCGGGCAATTCGACAGGCTACCGATGACGCCTGCCAGAAGAACCACCAGAATGACGGCGAACAGCAGCCGTGCCGTCGGCGGGGGCTGCAACAGGCGACTGAGTTCCAGCCGTTCGGCCGCGATGGTTAACACCAGGAACATGACCCACCACCAGACGATGTGCGGCACCGCCCACCCCAGCAGCCACAGCACATTGCCCCCGAGCCAGCACAGCCCGCCCAGCGTCATGGTGGCCACGAACAATTCGCGATGGCGCAACGTCAGCCACAGCGACGCCAGCGTATAGGCTAGGCTGCCAAGAACGAAGGCGCCGGCCGCAAGCTGCACCGGGCCACCCAGCACCAGCGTTATCCCGCCCAGGCCGAGCAGCACGGGTGCGATGCCGGCCCACATCGCCCGCAGTGCCACCGCGCGCTCGAACGCGATCAACGTGCCGAAGAAGCCGGTTACCATCAGCGGCCCATGCAGCAGCGCCAGATCGGCATGCGGCGTGGGCAGATCCCACCCCAACCGAAGCAGCCCCGCCAGCATCCCGCCCAGCAGCGACAGCCCGCCCAGTGGCAGCACCACCGCGACCAACCAGGCGGGCAACNNGCGGGACCTCTTCTCCGCGATTTCCTGCTCAGCCGGTGCGGCCGATGCGCACCTGCCAGACCTCCGGCCCGGCTTCCAGATACGTCCAGTCGAACGCACCTTCGTGCTCTGCCTTGAACTGGTAGTAGAGCGGCTTCGGATCGTGATCGTTGACCAGCAGGAACGTCTGGCCGGGCGCGAGTCCACCGAACGTGTTGAAGATCAGCGGATGGCGCTCGCGCGGCACGATCGTGCGCACGTCGATGACGATCTCTTGGGTTCCGGCTTCATGAGCTGTCGACATGGCTTTTATCCTTTCTCTGGCAATGGAACCGCCAATGGCGGAGAACCCCGCGCTACCGCCGGTCGCTGGTGCCTAGCTGGCGCCGGGCCGCTTCAGACATCATCGCGGGGCTCCACGGCGGGTCCCAGACGAGGTCGACATCGATCCCCGCCACGCTGGCAAACCGATCGCGGATCGCCGTTTCCACCGCATCGGCGAGATAGCCACTGAGCGGGCAGGATGGCGTGGTCATGGTCATCCGCACCACCACATCGCGGTCGCGGACATCAATGCCGTAAACCAGCCCCAGATCGACGATGTTGATGCCGATCTCAGGGTCCAGCACCTCGTGCAAGGCGGCGCGGATCGCTTCCACGTCGATCGTCGGGGTCTGGCACTGTTCAACCGTGGTCATAACACGTGCTCCGCACTGACGAGGGACAGCCTGGCGAGGCCACGGCCCGGCGTCTTTGTGCCAGCACAATCAAGTAGCCTTATTCAGGCGGGCGCACGCCCGTCGGCCGCAGATCCTCGGCTATGGCCAGGAGGGCGCGGGGCTTACGCAGGACGATGCGCATCCGCCCCCCATCCAGCAATCCGCTCTGCTCCCAGGAACTCAGCAGCCGGCTGACCGTGTGCAGCGTGGTACCCGTCATCTCCGCGATGTCCTGGCGGGACAGCGGGAACTCGATCTGCACACCGTCCTCCACCGGCTTGCCGGACTGGCGGACCAGCCGCAGGATGGCCCGCGCCACCCGTTGCTCCACCCGTTCGGTCGCCAGCTCGCGATAGCGGTTCTGCAACTCCTGCAGGCGCAGGCCGACGATCTTCAGCGCGTTGGCCACAAGCAGTGGATAGCGATCCATCAACTGATGCGTGATCGCGCTGTCCCAACGGGCGGCGAGGCTGTCCACCACCGCGACGGCGGAGGCCGGGTAGGCCGAGTGGGTGAACAGCGGCACGGCGCCGAACATATCGCGCGGGCCGATATAGCGGATCACCACCTGATGCCCCTCGGGCGTGGTCTGCGCTATCTTCACGCGCCCGACGATCATCATATAGAAGGCAGCCGCTTCGTCGTCCTGCTCGAACAGCGTCGAGCCGGCCACGAGCCGCGTGGTCTTCGCGGCGTGAGCGATATCGTCGAGCGCCTTGGTGTCCAGCCCCTCGAACAGCGTTGCGCCGGCGATCGTCGAACGGTCGAGTGCCCTGGTCATGCCGTCCTCATTAGGAGCGGTGGCGTGCCCTCGCAAGCGAGCTGGCGCAATTTGTGCCGGCGCAAAGACCGGAAGGACGGCAGCGGGCAGACTGATCATCCGTTCCATCCCCAGGCACCAGCCCCACGAGGCACCGGATCATGAGCACCGCAGCACCCCGACAGGCAGCAGGGATGAGCCCGATGGACGACTATCCCGCCTTCTACGACGACGCGCCGGCGCTGGTCGTGTTCGACCCGCTGGCGGCATTCCTCGGTGCCAGCCGCGACGGGCTCATTACCTATCGCTACGTGGACGCGGTGCGGCTGGCCGGGCATTCCTGTCCGACCGTGGCGGGAACCTATCTGCTGACGCTGCGCGCGCTCCACGCGCTGTATGGCGATGCCCGGCCGGTGCGCGGCGAGATCGAGGTGCATATGCGCGGACAGATGAGCGACGGCGTCACTGGCGTGATTGCCCGGGTGGTGTCGCTGCTGACCGGCGCGGCGCAGGAAGATGGCTTCAAGGGCATCGGCGGACGGTTCAGCCGGCGGGGTCTGCTGGCGTTCGGCGCGGACATCGACGGCCAGATCGGCTTCCGCCGGCGCGACACCGGCGCGGGCGTGCAGGCCAGCCTGGATACGGCGGTGTCGGCCGATCCGGCGATGTCGGACGTGATCGGCCGGGTTCTGGCCGGCACCGCGGATGCGTCGGAGCAAGCGAGCTTCCGCGCGCTGTGGCAGGATCGCGTGCGGCGCCTGATGATCGAGCACGCCGAAGATCCGCGCCGGATCACCGTATCCAGCTGGCCGGGCTGAGGTCGCATCCGCCCACCTCCACCAGCGCCGCATCGACCGCGCTTGGTGCCCGATAGGGTATCCGGTGCCCCGCCCCTGGTCGACGATGCGAAAATCGCGGCCGGATCGTCAGCGCCGGGCTGGTTATGCCCAAACAAATTGACCGCGCTCGGGCGCCGCATGCGGGCCGGTGGCAACAGGCATTGCCTATTCTTTCTCATAAAGATATGCTTATGTCTCGATGGTCCCGCGCGAGCGGGTGAAAAGGGAACGCCGTGCGCCCCGGCTGGAGCCATTCCGGGGGCAAGTCGGCGGCTGACCCCACAACTGTAAGCGGCGCGCCGGCGGCCCGTCTGTTCCGCTCCTGTCAAGGAGCGACGCAGGCCACTGAACCCTCCGGGGTTCGGGAAGGCCGGGCCGATAGCGTTGGGTTCTTCTCGCATGCGTCGCGATGAGGCCGTGACCCGCGAGCCAGGAGACCTGCCGTCGTCGTCCACCCTATCGCCGTCTGGTGGGGTATCCCGGTGCAGGAGACAAATGATGAGCATCCATAACGGCCGCCCCTCCCCGCCCCTCTCGCGTTTCGGGAGGGCGGCATGACCATCGCCAGCAATCTCGGCTTTCCACGCATCGGTCCTCGCCGCGAACTGAAATTTGCGCTGGAAAAATTCTGGGCCGGCGATCTCGACGAGGCAGGCCTGCAAGCGGAGGCTGCCGTGCTGCGGGCCGCGCAATGGCGCTTGCAGGCTGGCCTCGGCGTTAGCCACGTGCCGAGCAACGATTTCTCGCTGTACGACCATGTACTGGATACCGCCTGCATGCTGGGCGCCATCCCGGACGGCTACGGCTGGCGCGGCGGGCCTGTGTCCCTGGCGACCTATTTCGCCCTGGCGCGCGGCGCACGCGGTAGCGCGGCGGAACATGCGGCCGGGATCACGGACAAGCTTCCGGCGCTGGAGATGACCAAGTGGTTCGACACGAACTACCATTATCTCGTGCCTCGGCTGCGGCATGGACAGCGTTTCGAGCTGACCGGCAACCGCCCAGCGGCCATGTTCAGGGAAGCGCAGGCACTCGGGCTCCGGACCCGTCCCGTGCTGCTGGGTCCGGTCAGCTTCCTTCTTCTCTCGAAGACCGACGACGGCTCCGATCCGCTCCATCTGCTCGGCGCGCTGCTGCCGGTCTATACCCAAATCCTGGCCGAGCTGGCGGAGGCCGGGGCGGCCTGGGTGCAGATAGATGAGCCGGCCCTGGTTCTCGATCCGACCGAGAAGGCACGGGTCGCCTTCGCTCTGGCCTATGGCAGACTCAGCCAGGGCGCGGCGTCGAACATCCTGTTGACGAGCTATTTCGGCGATCTCGGCGACAACCTCGCGACTGCTCTGCGCCTGCCCGTTGCGGGACTGCATCTGGACCTGGTGCGGGGCGCCGCCCAGCTTGAGGAAATCCTGGCGACGGCGCGGCCGGATCTGTGGCTGTCGCTGGGCGTGGTGGATGGGCGGAATGTCTGGCGCAACGACCTGCGTGCGACGCTCGCAACCCTGCAACGCGTGGCCGCCGCGCGCGGCACTCGCCGGCTCATGGTCGCGCCGTCCTGTAGTCTGCTGCATGTGCCGGTGGACCTGGAGCAGGAGACGGGGCTCGATCGTGAACTCAAGCCGTGGCTGGCCTTCGCCGTCCAGAAGCTGCGGGAGATCTCTCTGTTGGCGCGTGCGCTGGACGAAGGGGAAGCCGCGATCGCACCGGCCCTGGAGGCCAGCGACAAGGCCGCGCGCTCCCGTCGCGAGAGTGCCCGGGTGCATGATCGGGCGGTTGCGGAGCGTCTGGCCGCTGCCACACCGGCGATGGAGCAGCGCCTCAGTCCCTTCCCGAGCCGGCGCGAACTGCAACGTCAGCGCCTGAACCTGCCGATGTTCCCGACGACAACGATTGGGTCGTTTCCGCAGACGCCAGACGTGCGTCAGGCCCGCGCGGCCCTGGCGCGCGGAACGCTGGCGCAGGAAGGCTATGATCAGGCGATCGCGGGCTGGATCGACGAGGCGGTGCGCTGGCAGGAACAGGTCGGGATCGATGTGCTCGTGCATGGCGAGTTCGAGCGCAACGACATGGTGAAGTATTTCGGCGAGCAGCTCGCCGGTTACGCTTTCACCAAACACGGTTGGGTGCAGTCCTATGGCAGCCGTTGCGTGGCACCGCCGATCATCTGGGGCGACGTGTCGCGTCCGGCACCGATGACCGTCCGCTGGTCCGCCTATGCGCAATCGCGCACCACCCGGCCGATGAAGGGCATGTTGACCGGTCCGGTGACGATGCTGCAGTGGTCGTTCGTGCGCGACGACATGTCGCACGAGACGGTCTGCCGTCAGATCGCGCTTGCCATCCGCGACGAGGTCGCGGACCTGGAGGCGACGGGTATCCCCATCGTGCAGATCGACGAGCCTGCGTTCCGCGAGGGTCTGCCGCTACGGCAGCAGGATCACCCGGACTATCTGCGTTGGGCGGTCGCGTGCTTCCGCCTGTGCAGCAGTGGCGTGCGGGACGACACGCAGATCCACACGCATATGTGCTACAGCGAATTCAATGACATCATGCCCGCGATCGCGGCGATGGATGCCGACGCGATCAGCATCGAGACGACGCGCAGCCGGATGGACCTGCTGAACGTGTTCTCGGAGAGCGCCTATCCGAACGAGATCGGGCCGGGCATCTGGGATATCCACAGCCCGCGCGTGCCGGACATGCAGGAAATGGTCGGGCTGCTGCGTCTGGCCAGGAAACGCCTGGAGGACTGGCAGATCTGGGTCAATCCGGACTGCGGGCTGAAGACCCGCAAGTGGGAAGAAGTGCGACCGGCCGTTGCGAGCATGGTCGCCGCTGCTCAGGCCTTGCGCAAGGATCCCGCGGCGTCTGTCTGAGGCAGACGGAGGCGTGGCCAGGCAGGCCACGCCTCCGTCTCTTCGCCCAGTTCGTCGCCGCCCCTGTTTGATCCAGCACAACGTATGTCCCGCCCCGCGCACCCATCATCGCGTCCAATTCGCGAACGGTGAAGGGACTGCATGATGGTTGAACGTCTGACAAAAGCGGCGGCCCGCAACATCTTCTACGGCGGCACGATCTTCTTTTTCATCATTTTCGTGGCACTGGTCGCGGACAGCTTTCATCAGGCGCGGGTCATCGAGGTCAGCAATCCGATCAGCCATTCCGTGGCACATGGCAAGCGGGTCTGGGAGCGGCATGCCTGTTTTGACTGCCATACGCTCTATGGCGAAGGCGCCCGCTTCGCGCCGGAGATCGGCCGGGTCTGGCTGAAATATGGCGGTCAGACCGATCCCGCCGGCGCCCGCGACGCGCTCAAGGCCTGGTTTCAGGCTCAGCCGACGGGCGTCGATAACCGCCATCAGATGCCGCAGTTCAATCTGAGCGATCGCGACCTGAACGATCTCATCGACTTTCTGCGATGGACCAGCGCCGTCGACACGCAGAACTGGCCACCGCATCCCGCCGAATAAGCGCAGCGCCTGAAGGAACGGACGTATGAAATACCAATCACAACAAGTCGCCAAGCTGTACTTCCTTGGCGCCCTGCTAATCTTCTCGCTGCAGATCGTCTTCGGCTTGGCAGGAGCTACACTCTATATCGCGCCGACCAGCATTCCGGTGGACCTGCTGCCGTTCAGCGTCATACGCATGATCCACACCAATGCCCTGATCGTCTGGCTGCTGATGGGCTTCTTCGGCTGTACCTATTTCCTGCTGCCGGAGGAAACCGAGAACGAGCTTTACAGTCCGTTCCTCGCCAAACTGCAATTCTGGGTCTTCCTGATCGCCGCTGTCGTCGCCGTGGGGGGTTATCTGACCGGCCATTATGACGGGCGCTCGTATCTGGAACAGCCGATGTTCATCAAGGTCGGCATCGTCATCGTCGCCCTGATGTTTCTGTTCAACTGCACAATGACGGCGCTGCGCGGCCGCAAGACGGTGATCACCAACATCCTGCTCATGGGATTGTGGGGCATCGCCATCTTCTTCCTGTTCGCGTTCTATCTGCCGGCCAACGTCGTCATCGACAAGATGTTCTGGTGGTGGGTCGTCCATCTGTGGGTCGAAGGCGTGTGGGAACTGGTGATGGCCGCCATCCTCGCCTTCCTGCTGATCAAGCTGACCGGCATCGATCGCGAAATCGTCGAGAAATGGCTCTATGTCATCATCGGCATGGCGTTGTTCACCGGCATTCTCGGTACCGGCCATCATTACTACTGGATCGGCACGCCCGGATATTGGCAATGGATCGGCAGCATCTTCGGCGGGCTGGAGCCGCTGCCGTTCTTCCTGATCGTCCTGTTCTCGTTCACCATGGTCCGCAAAGGGGGGCGTGATCATCCCAATCGGGCAGCCCTGCTCTGGTCGTTGGGCTGTTCCGTCATGGCCTTTCTCGGCGCCGGCGTCTGGGGCTTCATGCATACCCTGTCGTGGGTGAACTATTATACCCACGGCACCCAGCTCACCGCCGCCCATGGCCATCTCGCTTTCTATGGCGCCTACGCAATGATCAACCTGGCGATGTTCACCTACGCCATGCCGCTGCTGCTGGGCCGTCCGCCCTATAGCCAGAGCCTGAATATCTGGAGCTTCTGGATACTAACCTCCGGGGTCATCGTCATGACCCTGGCCCTGACCGGCGCCGGCATCATGCAGACTTATCTCGAACGCGGGCTCGGCGAGGAATACATGGATGTCCAGCAGCAGATAACGGCGTTCTACTGGGTGCGTCTGGGGGGCGGTGTGATGGTCACGCTCGGCCTCGTGCTCTACCTCTTCGCCCTTCTGGTGCCGGGGCGCGCACCTGCGACCAGCCGTCTCGGCCTTTCCTCGATGAGCTAACGCCCTACTCATCCGCTGCACAACTGCTCCGGCTCTCCGCTGCGAGGGCCGGACCGAGACAGAAAGCTGCCGATGTCCATTCCCCTGTCTATCGGCGCGCCGGCCGAGGCGATTCCGTTCTACCTGCCGACCGGCAATGAATGCGCGCTGTTCGAGCACGCATTCCGGCATCGGCTTCCCCTGCTCCTGAAGGGGCCGACCGGCTGCGGCAAGACCCGTTTCGTCCGCCACATGGCGGCCCGTCTCGGCCGTCCGCTCCATACGGTGTCCTGCCATGACGACCTGACGGCGGCCGACCTGACCGGCCGCTATCTGCTGCGTGGCGGCGACACGGTGTGGGTCGACGGCCCACTTTCCCGTGCCGTGCGCGAAGGCGGCATCTGCTATCTCGACGAGGTGGTGGAGGCGCGCAAGGACGTAGCCGTGGTCCTGCATCCGCTCACCGACGACCGTCGTATCCTGCCGTTGGAGCGCACCGGAGAGACATTGGTCGCACCCGATGGTTTCATGCTGGTCGCATCCTACAATCCCGGTTACCAGAATATCCTGAAAGCCCTGAAGCCGAGCACACGCCAGCGCTTCGTCGCCATCGAGTTCGACTTCCCCCCGGCCGAGGCGGAGTTGCACGTGGTGGCCGCCGAGAGCGGACTCGCCCGAGATCGCTGCGCTCCCTTGATCTTCCTGGCCGCGCGCCTGCGGACGCTCCGGGGGATCGATATCGAGGAGGGCTGCTCGACCCGTCTGGTAATCTACTGCGCCACGCTCATCGCCGCCGGTATGCGGCCCGACGAGGCGGTGATGGCGACGATGATCGAACCGCTGACCGATGATCCGGAGGTCAAGAAGGGCCTGATCGAAGTAGCCCGCGCGACGCTCGGCTGATCGGACGGCATCGGCCCATGGGCAATCTTCTGTCGCTGTTCGAACTGGAGGAACTGGTCGGGCGGCGCTGGCACCGGCTGGTCGGCGGCGCCTCGTCATGGCCCAGGTTTCCGCTGGCCGGCACCGAACTGGCCGAGGCCAAGAGCGCGCTAGCCGTGTTCTTCCGTGGGCTTGGCGGCACCGCCGGGATTACCCTCGCGGGGGCGCAGGCGGAAGGCTCGCGCCACCGGCTCGCGCTTCGTCAACGTCTGGGTCTGGGCGAGGAGCGGATCACACGCCCGAGGCGCGATGGCGCCAGCCTCTACCTGCCGCCACGGCTGGAGGTATTCGCCGAGCGGGCGCTGAACCGCCGCCTGTATTTTTGGCTTGCCGCCTTCTTCGCCTACCGGCGGGCCCGGCTGCCTGAACCGAACGCCGACCCTCTGCGGCACGACCTTGTTTTTCTGCGCGATGCGTATCGGACCACGGCGGCGGTTCTTCACGCCAATCCTGGCCTTGCCGGTCTGCATGCCGATCTATGCGCGGCTCTGTGCGCCCTGCGCCCCGCCCGCAAGCTGCCGGGCGATGAGGCGGCAGTGGAGCAGGCGGTGCTTGCCCTGCTGGGTGCCGCAGGTGACAGCGGCCCGTTCTGGCCGATGGTGACCGGGGCGAGCGAGATCGCGGCATCGCGCGCATCGCGCCGCTACCGCCCGTTCCTGCCGGTGCCACTGTGGGGTGAAGCCATCGACGGCCCCGCCATCGGTCCGACCGCCGACGAGGCAGGACAGGGCGCCGGCGGCGGGAGCGCCGATGCGACCGACGACCATGTCCGCCGTGCTACGCGTCGCCCGAGCGAGCAGGCGGAGCGCAACGATTCCCTGATCCTCAACCGCTTCGAAAAGATCCTGACCCTGGTCGAATCGCTGAACATCAACCGGGCGGTCGATGATGAGGATGAGGACGCCGCGCGCAAGGCGCTGGAGGATGCCGGCGAAATCGGGCTGTCCAGCCATACGAGGAAACCCTCCACCCGGCTGAAGTTCGATCTCGATCTGCCGCCGCCGGCGCTCGATGCCGCTCCGATCGAGGCGGAGCTGACCTATCCAGAGTGGGATTACCGCAGCGGCGCCTATCTGCCCGATCATTGCCGCGTCATCGTCGGCACTGCCTCACAGACCGGGGAGACCTGGCAGCCCGATGCCGCCACCTGGCGGCGCATCCATCAGGTGCGCCGCCAATTCGAGGCGTTCCGGCCGCGCCCGGACACGCTGCGCGCCCAGGTCGACGGCGTCGAACTGGATATCGAGGCCCTGGTCCGCGCGCGCACCGATCTGGCGGCCAGCGGCATCGGCTCGGATCGGATCCATCTCTCGACGCGCCGCCAGGCGCCCGACCTGTCGGTCGCGCTGCTGGCCGACGTCTCACTATCGACCGATAGTTGGATCGACAACCGTCGGGTGCTCGATATCGAAAAGGAGGCGCTGCTGGTATTGGCCCACGGCTTGGCGGCCGGCGGCGGCGATCATGCCATCTTCACCTTTACCTCGCGCCATCGGCATTGGATCAGGTTCGACACCGTCAAGGAGTTCGACGCGCCGCTTGACGCAGCAGTGACGCGGCGTGTCGCCGCGCTCAAACCGGGTTTCTACACGCGGATCGGCGCCGCCATCCGTCATGCGGTTGTTCGGTTGAGCCAGCGCCCCAACCGCCGCCGCCTGCTGATCGTCCTGACCGACGGCAAGCCGAACGACATCGATCATTATGAGGGTCGATACGGCATCGAGGACACGCGCCGCGCCGTGCAGGAGGCGCGCCGTGCCGGCACCGCCGTATTCGGCGTTACGATCGATCGGGCGGCGCAGGAATATTTTCCGACCCTGTTCGGCCGGGGCGGCTATGCGATCGTCGGCAACGCGGCACGCCTGCCCGCCGCCTTACCGGCGATTTATCGGCAACTCATCGCTGCCTGAGCGGCGCAACGACCCCACGAGGTGCCGCCGATAGGAGGCACGCTCTAGAATGGGCAGGATAGCACGCTTCGCGGCACGAGCCGGGAACCCAGCCCGGGCTTCTCGTCATGGCCGTGCAGGAAGTGACGAGAACCCCTGATGGCACAAAAAGTGCGTCATCTCGACGCGTCGCTGGGGTGCGCGGCGACAATCAGGATGAATATCGTATTGCGCGACAGGACGATGTCCGATCGCTCCACGTATTGAACATGGCGCGACTGAGGCTGCGGGACAAGGTTCGCGTCGCGTGGGGGCTGCCCTTCCCTGCCGACGGCAAGCGTAGCCGCCAGCAGGGATGAGGAGCCCGGCTGCTGCTACGCTGCCTCGTAGCCGATGATCGCCTTGATCTCGAGGAACTCGTCAAGCGCCCATTTGCCATACTCACGCCCGTTGCCGGACTGCTTGTAGCCGCCGAACGGCGCGGCATTGTCGCCGGCGGGGTAGTTCAAATGGACATTGCCGGCACGGATCTCCGCGGCCACCCGACGCGCATGGGCGAGATCGGCCGACTGCACATACGCCGCCAGGCCATATACCGTGTCGTTCGCCAGACGGATCGCCTCCGCCTCGTCCCGATACGGCAGGATGGAGAGGACCGGGCCGAAGATTTCCTCGCGCGCGATCGTCATGTCGTTCCGCACGCCGGCAAAGACAGTAGGACGAACGAAGTAGCCGCGATTGAGGTGCTCCGGGCGACCGGGGCCGCCGGTGACTAACTCTGCACCTTCGTCGATGCCGGACTGGATGAGACGCTGGACCTTGTTGAACTGCGCTTCGCTGACCACCGGCCCGAGATTAGTGCGCTCATCGCGCACATCGCCCACCACGATACGCTCGGCCGCCGCCTTGGCAATGGCCTTCACCTCATCGTGCCGGTCGGCCGGGACGAACATCCGGGTCGGCGCACTGCAGGACTGGCCACTGTTGGCCATCATCCCGAGCACGCCTTTGGCGACCGCGCTCTGGAAATCCACGTCCGGCAGCAGGATATTAGCAGACTTGCCGCCGAGTTCCTGCGCGACACGCTTCACCGTCGTTGCCGCCGCCTGCGCGACAAGGATGCCGGCCCGGGTCGAGCCGGTGAACGACATCATGTCGATATCGGGATGGGCCGACATGGCCGCACCGACGACGGCGCCTTCACCCTGCACCATGTTGTAGACGCCCTTCGGCACCCCCGCCGCATGCATCACTTCCGACCAGATGATGGCGTTCAGCGGCGCGATCTCCGAGGGCTTCAGGACCATCGTGCAGCCGGCCGCGATCGCCGGCGCGACCTTGCAGACGATCTGGTTGATCGGCCAGTTCCACGGCGTGATCAGTCCAACGACGCCGACCGGCTCCCGCGCGATCATCGTGGTACCCTGGAGTTCCTCGAACCGGTAGTTTTCCAGCACCTCGATCATCCGGGTGAGATGGCCGGTGCCGGTCGCCGACTGGCGCTCGAGGGCGAATTTGAGCGGAGCTCCCATTTCCCGCGAGAGAGCCTCCGCGACATCCTGACGCCGGTTATTGTATTCAGCCAGGATGGCGCGCAGCAGATCCAGCCGCTCCTTGCGGGTGGTGCGCGCAAAAGCGGGAAAGGCCGCCTTTGCGGCGGCGACTGCCCTATCCACGTCCGCGGGTCCGCCGAGGGCGATCTGCGTGAACGCCTCCTGGGTGGAGGGATCGATCACGTCGAGCAGAACCGGTTCCAGCGGATCCGCCCAGGTACCATTCACGTAGTGCTGCCGTTCATGTTGCATACCGAATTCCTTCGAATGATTGCCGGGGTTGAGTTCGATGCCGGGCATCAGATTCCGACTTCAGGTTTCACGGCAATATCTCGCGCCGCCTGCGCCGCACGCTGTATGCATATGGATACGACGATCTGAAAAACCACTCCCGCCGCATTCATCCGCCTGTGGCTCATCTCGGCCAAATAGCCCCGAGACCACATTCTGCGCGCCAGCGGCCACTCTTCGCCCGATAAAGATATATTGTCAATATTGCTTTTCTCCGATACCCTTTATAAGATGTGTTGAAGATCGGTCTTTTTAGTGAGCGGCATGGGACATATCCTGCAGCGCGTCTTCCGCTATCCCGGCGACAAGGTCTGCGACGCCTTTCATGTGAAAGCCGAGGATGACCGCATGATGATCCGGACACTGGTCAACATGCTCGTCTGGAATCTTGTCGTCGTGCTCACGGTCGTTTCCTTGTACTGAGGTCAGCCCATGTCTGCTGTCGTCGAGCCGCCCTTTGCCGACGTGACCGAAGCATCGATCACGCTGCTGATCGACCGCTTCTATGCCGCTGTTCGCCGCGATCCGGTGCTGGCGGAGGTATTTGAAGCCACGATCGCAGATGAGGAATGGCCAGAGCATCTTGCGACGATGCGACGCTTCTGGTCATCCGTCATGCTCACCTCCGGCCGCTATTCGGGCAATCCCGTTTCCGTGCACCGGGCAGTCCGCGGCCTGGAACGCTCCATGTTCGCGCACTGGCTGGTCCTGTTCGAAGCGACCGCGACAGAACTGTTCGCACCGGAGCCGGCGGCGCTCTTCGTCGGCAAAGCACGTCGCATCGCCACCAGCCTCCAGCTCGCGCTGTTCCACAGGCTCGATGCGCCGCCGGACGGACTGGCCCCGCCTGCCGCGGTTGCCAGCGGTCGTTAGGCCGGAGCGGCATATGCGACTCACCGCCTATACCGACTATACCCTCAGAACCTTGATGTACCTGGCGGTCAATGCCGACCGTCATGCGACCATCGCCGAGATCGCGCGGACCTATCGCATCTCGGAGACCCATCTGATGAAGATCGTGCACCAGTTGGGCGTCGCCGGCGACATCGAGACGCTACGCGGCAGGAACGGTGGCATACGCCTCGGGAGGCCGGCCGAGAGCATCAACGTTGGCAGGGTTGTCCGACGGACCGAGCCCGACATGGAACTGGTGGCCTGCTTCGATGGCGCGGAGAACTGCGCCATCGGCGACGCCTGTGTGCTGCAGACTGTCTTGCACGAGTCGCTCGCGGCGTTTCTGGCCGTGCTCGATCGATATACCCTGGCCGATCTCATCGCGCCGCGTCGCAGGCTGGCCGCGCTTCTGGGGATCGCCCCGCCCTCGTCGATCGGCGCACCCACCCGCCGGCGGCGGGAGTAGCCTCCTGATGGACCCGACGGTCGCTTCCTGGCGACGCCAACAGCGAGCGACCCTTCTCGCCATGCGGCGGACGATTCCGCCTGATGCACGCCACCGCGCGGCGGAGATCATCGCTGGCAAGCTGGATGACATCGTCGCGACGCGGCACAGTCCGGCTGTCGGTCTCTACTGGCCGATCAGGCATGAGATCAATCTGCTGTCCTGGGCGAACGAGATGGCGCGGCGGGAAAATCTGGTCCTGTGCCTGCCAGTGGTCGTGACGCCGAAAGCGCCACTGGAATACTGGCGCTGGACGCAAGGCGAGTCCCTGGCTCGCGGCATCTGGAACATTCCGATACCCGCTCGGCGCGATGTGGTGTTCCCCGACCTGATGCTGGCACCGCTGGTAGGGTTCGATCGGACAAACTACCGGCTGGGTTATGGCGGCGGCTATTTCGATCGGACCCTGGCCTCCCTGCGACAACGGCCGATGGTCATCGGCATTGGCTATGAGTTCAGCGTGCTGAAGACGATCTTTCCGCAACCTCACGACATTCCGATGGATGCCGTGCTGACGGAACGCGATGCGCCGCCGTCCGACTGGAGGAACCATGCCGGTTGACCCCTATCGTTTCGCCCACACCCTGGTTGCCGGGATGCCCGATGCGATCGTCTACGCCGATGAAGCCGGCCTGATCCGCGTATGGAATGCGGGTGCCGTTCGCATGTTCGGCTTTACTGAAGATGAGGCGTTGGGCCGCTCGCTCGACATCGTCATCCCCACGAACCTGCGCGACCGGCATTGGCAGGGCTATCGCGAGACCATGCGAACCGGGCAGACCCGCTACGGTGACGGTCAGATCCTCTCGGTGCCGGCGATGCGCAAGGACAGCACGCGCCTCTCGGTCGAGTTTACCATCGTGCCGTTCACCGGCGAGGACGGACGGATGGCCGGGATCGCCGCAATCATGCGCGACGCGACCGCGCGGTTCGAAGAGCTGCGGACGTTGCGCAAGCAGCTCGCGGCGCTCCGTACCGGGGATCCGGCCTGAAGGCTCCGATACACAGTGATCGCGGCGTATCGCTTGGTGTCGGGTTCCCTCAAAGAGGAAATTCCTACGATGGGCTTCGCCAAAGCGACGCGGCACTGACGGCGGGGATCGACCGCCGCGCCGCCTGTCGCCACCGCCCGCGACAGATGGCAGGAGGCCATGGCCGTTTATACGGTCATCGGCTTGAGCCTGCTGGGTGACGAGATGCTCGCACAATCTGACTGGGCGCCAACGCTCTTGGACAATCCGTATATCCGTCATTGGATCTTCCGCCATAGACATTTGACGGCTGGGCCACTGATCGCCACGCTCGCCGATGCGCTTGAAGCCGCCCTCGCCCAGGATCGCGGCTTGGTGCTGACGGAGTTGTCGGCCGAGTCGGTCGCGTCCGCGCCGCCGGTTAAGCCCGCGCCTCCCCGCCCGACCCGTCGTTGCCCGCGGCACGCCGTCAGTATGACGCCGTTGAACTCGAAAACCGCCTTGTCGCACGCTCTCTGGAGCGGCTCAAGGAGAAGAAGCTCCGGCGCGCGGAGGAAATCGAGTAGGAGCATGTACTTTTGTCGTGACCTGTTCACGATCCAGTTCGAAAATCTCCGGAGCAGCGAAATCCCTCGGGGACGATCTCGAGACAGCTTCCGACGGCATCTGAGAGCTTGGAGAGAGGAAATCTGCCTCCGCCCCGACATCGGAGCGGTCATGTGGTATGCCGAAGCAGTTCAGGAACCCCCGACTGCTCCGCCATGAAGATCTTCATCACGCTGAGCCTCGCTGCAAAAATAAACGAGTTTTCCGGCGCCCGCGCCGTGACCCAGGCATGGCCAACCCGATCGAGACCGGCCAAGGGGCGTCGGTAGAGGCAAGCCGCCAGTCGGCATCCTCGATCTGCTTGCGGGCTCCGCTCGTCTTTGGGGGTCGATTGCTCGATCGTCCAGGTGTGACCGCCGAGTGCCCGGCTAGCCGCGCAACGCCGGCCTGCACAGGGATGCCTCAGCGCATTTTGTATCGCCTTGCAGTAAGCCACGCGACCGCAACGGCGCGATGACAGCAAAGCCCAGACATCCCATCGCCAATGCGAACACGATCGCCCATTGATAACTGCCCGTGTAATCAATGATCAGCCCTGCCAGGAGAGGTCCGCAGAGGGCGGACATGCCCGACGCAGTAAAAAAGATGCCGAGGATCGCGCCAAGGTTTCCCAATCCGAAAAACTCGATCAGCACGACCGGCATCAGAGAGATGCGAAGGCCGTAGCCCAGCCCGAGCAACGCCGCAAACGCCAGCAGCAAACCATAGTCCGTAAACAGAAGCCAAAGCACATAGCTGGCGCCCATCATCAGGACCGATAACTTGAAAAGCCGGAGTGTTCCGATCCGTTTGGTAAGTGAGCCGATGCCAACCCGGCCCAGGACGCCCATTCCCCCGAGCACTGACAGCAACGCCGATGCCGCCACGGGCCCGACGCCCTGGCCGCGCGCGAATGCGGGCAGGAAGACAAGCGGCACGAGCAGGGCCGTCGTCGCACAGAGCCATGATGCGTAGAGCACCATGAACTCGAACGAGAGCACGATCCGCCTTACAGAACGAGCGGCGCGGGCGCGCGCGATCGGAGGCGGCGATGCAATCAGTGTGCAGAAGGCCAGAAGCACGAAGCAGCCGAGTCCGAAGGCGAGGTAGGCAACCCTCCAGCCGTAGCCCTGAATCAGCGTGGCGGCCAGCGGGGGGACGATCAGCGTCCCGCACCCAGTGCCGGCCGCGGCGATTCCAAGGGCGGTATTCCGATGCTTGTCGAACCATCCGCCAACCATCGAGAGCGTCGGTATGTACACGCATGCGGCGCCTATCCCCCCGCCGACGCCGTAGCTCAGGTAGCCGACCCAGATCTGTCCGATGGATGCGGTGAGCATGAGGCTGGCGCCCATCACCACCGCGCCCGTGCCTACGACGATGCGAGGCCCGAACCGGTCGCTCAGATGTCCGGTGAACGAACCCGACATGTAGAAGACCAGTCCGGTGATCGAGAAGAAGGCCGAGGTCGCGGTGCGATTGGCGTGAAATTCCGCGGCCATCGGTTCAAAGAAGGCTCCGAAGCTGTACATGACGCCAAAGACGACGAACCCGGCGATGAACGCCGCTGCGACCACGAACCATGCCGACCGTGAGTCGGGAGCACCGGCCTCCGGCGATAGGCGCGTCACGGATCGGGGTTGCATGCGGTCCTCCTGAGGCCGCGGACACACGGCACGAAAGCCAATTTATGCCCTTTGGGGTGGGACGGCACTCCGTTCATTGCGCCCACTCAAATCGACAGGGCGTCGAAGCCGGTTTTTTCTGTCCGCGTGGCTTCCCGTGGGTGATTTTGACCACTTCTTTCAAGACTCTCGCGGGGCTTTGGTTAAGTCCGAGGTATACGGCCAACCCCACGATGCCAACGGGTGGCATCAGAGGCGCTGGTGGCCGCCTCAGTGGCGGCAACACGACACACTTCTGCCGTCGTCCGCAGCCGGATGCGGGTCTCTGTGCCTATCATGCCGGGACAGGCGGCGCGCTTCACTGCCTGGCGGCCGGCCAGAGGCAGACCCACCCCTCGGCGCCGGTGTGGATGACTGTATGAGGGCCGCTACCCCAAACCCGCCAGGTCAGCCCCCCGTCGCCACATGGTGTCCTCCGAACTTCCGTGGCATCTGCAAGTTCGGCGACAAGCGATGACGTGCCCAGGTGATCCATATCACCGCAGTTATCCCGGCTATCGGCAGGCGGTCAACCGACACAGCGCCAACACGATCGGGCGGCCAGGAAGCGCGTCGAAGCCGGCACGCCTCCTGGCGTCGTCAGCACCTGCCGCAGCCGCAGCCTGGCGGAAACGAGCAGGCGGCGCCGATCAGTGTACGCTGCGCTGGATCACGACCCGAAAGCAGGCGTCGTCCTGCTTATCCGCCCGGAACGCGTGCCCACGCGTCTTCAGTTCGCCGTACAGGATCAGCGGCTCACGGTCCACAAGCACCTCGAGCACCGCCCCTGGGGGAAGCTTTTCCATCGCCTCCAGCGTGCGAAGCATCGGCTCCGGCGGCGGCAGGCCGCGATTGTCCAGGCTCTGCGTCGGCGCAATGCCGAAGGCGGTCGATGGACAAGCCGCCATCGGCTCGCTTCGCGTTCAGCCGGTTGATCGAGGGTTACCCGGCTGTCCATGCATCACCACAGACATTTGACGGCTGGGCTACTGATCGCCATGCATCGCCGATGCGCTTGAAGCCGCCCTCGCCCAGGATCGCGGCTTGGTGCTGACGGAGTTGTCGGCCGAGCCGGTCGCGTCCGCGCCGCCGGCCAAGCCACCGCGAGGGCGCGCCCCCCGCCCGACCCGTCGTTGCCCGCGGCACCCCGTCGGCGAGCAGATGGCTGAGCCAGCCGAACGCCGTCCTATGGCTGAGCTCAGAGGTGACGGCACCAATCTGGGTCGCCTGGACCACGGCGCGGCTGGAGCGACTCCGCCACTGGGTGCCTGCGCCTGACGGTAGCGATGACCTTGTCCCGAGCCTTGGTCCAACGGCAGGGACGTATATTGGCACCGACCTCTGCGAGGAACCGAGGGGTCAACACAGATTTCCATCGGACTCCGCCCGACCGACGGGGTCAGCGCCATTCCGCGCCGTCTCGAAGGACACGCCACGCGCGTCCTCCGCGTCCTCCGCATCCTCGCGCGTGGCCACCGGCAACATGCTGGTCTCCAGGCTCGCGGCTGTCTTGCGGTTCAGTTCATCGAGCACGCGCCGCGTCTGGCGGATCGCCTGGTCGGCCTGCGCCACCCAGTGCGCGAGGTCGCTGTAGTCGAATTCCTGCCGCTCGATCCGGTTCAGCCTGGGCTCCGGCA
>PKWQ01000024.1 GCA_003133265.1 Acetobacteraceae bacterium | reverse complement strand
GCCCTCGAAGTTGAACACGCCGCCCTCGCCCCAGCCGTGCTCGTCGTCGCCGATCAGCGGCCGGTGCGGGTCCGACGACAGCGTGGTCTTGCCGGTCCCGGACAGGCCGAAGAACAGCGCCACGTCGCGATGCGTGCCGTCGGGCTCGGTGCCGATATTGGCGCTGCAATGCATCGGCAGCACGCCTTCCGCCGGCAGCTTCCAGTTCATCACCGTGAAGATCGATTTCTTCACCTCGCCGGCATACTCGGTGCCGGCGATGACGATCAGCTTCTGCTCGAACGACAGCGCGATGGCGGTGGTGGAGCGTACGCCGTCGACCGCCGGGTCGGCCTGGAAATGCGGCGCGTGCAGGATGACGTAGTCCGGCTCGAAGCCCTCAAGTTCCTCTTCCCGGGGGCGGATGAACATGTTGCGCGCGAACAGCGCGTGCCAGGCGGTGGTGGTGACCATGCGCACGCGGATGCGCCGCGCCGGGTCGGCGCCGGCATAGACATCCTGCACGAACAGGTCCTGGCCCTGGAGATAGGCCTGCACCCGCCCCTTCAGCACGACGAACTTCTCCGGCGACAGCCGCTGGTTGATCTTGCCCCACCAGACATCGGCGGTGGTTCCGGGTTCGTCGACCACGAACTTGTCCTGAACCGACCGGCCGGTATGCACCCCCGTGTTGACCATCACCGCGCCGTCGGCGGAAAGCCGGCCCTCGAAGCGGCGGAGCGATTCGGCGACCAGAGCCGGGGCGGACAGGTTGGCGTGGATCTGACGGGTCGCGTGAACGCCAGTGCCCTTCAGCGCGGCTGAAGCGGTTGCAGCAAAGGTCAAGGTAGGCTCCTGCTTGTTCTGCGCACGGCGCGCAGCTTGGACGTTGGCGCAAATCTAGGGGCTGACAGGCCGGTCCGTCCAGTCAGTCGCGCAAGCGTGACGCCTGTGCAAGGCGCACCAACTCCTGGCGCAGCCCCCCGGGATCGGCGACGGGGGCGGAGAAATGAATTCGGATCGAGCTTTCGTCAAGCGCCAGGTCGCACCCGTCCGGATCGGCCGCGACCATGCGCCATGCCCCGTCCGCCCCGCTGGCGGCCATCGCGATCGCCGCCATGGCGGCGGCATGATCGGCATTGCAGTGGGAAATAATGTCGGCCTCGGCCCGCGCGATGGCGGCGACGGCGTCCGGCGCCGGGACGATATCGGCGGGGCGGATGCGAAAAGCCCGGGCGAAGCCGCCGACCAGCAGGGCGCCGGCGGGGCGGATGCGCCAGAGATGGAAGTCGCCAAAACCGGCATACAGCGCCGCATAAGGGTGGATGGCGCCATGGCGTGCCCTCAGCGCGGCATCGTCGGACAGCTCGGCGATGCCGGTCACCGACACGCGCGGCGCGGTCTGCGGGTTGGCGGTCTCGGCGGTGCCGGTGACCATCAGCGCGCAGCGCGGATCGGCGCGGAGATGGCGGGTATGCTCGGCGAGGTCCGACAGCAGCAGCAGGATGTCGCCATTCGCGGCGATCGCCGGCGTGACCAGCGAGACGGCGGGCTGGCCGTCCCTGGTGGTGGCCAGCGTGCCGACACGGGCCGCGCGCAGCAGGCGGCGGGCCTGTAAGGCTGGGATTGCATCCGCCATATTTCGTTCACCTCTCGTCCGCTTTGCGCCACAATCGTCTGACATCGTGCTCCCGAAGAACAGGAAACGGGACGATGCAACAGCCTCAGAAGGACCAACCGATGAAACAGACCATCGTCCTGGTCGACGACGACCGCAATATCCTGACCAGCGTCAGCATGACGCTGGAGCAGGAAGGCTTCCAGGTACGCACCTACACCGACGGGGAAAGCGCGCTGCACGCCCTTGCCGCCCGGCCGGCCGATCTGGCGGTGCTGGACATCAAGATGCCGCGCATGGACGGGATGGAGCTGCTGCAACGGCTGCGCGCGCGCTCGGCGATGCCGGTGATCTTCCTGACCTCCAAGGACGAGGAGGTGGACGAGCTGATGGGCCTGCGGCTCGGGGCGGACGACTACATCACCAAGCCGTTCAGCCAGCGGCTGCTGCTGGAGCGCATCCGCGCCCTGCTGCGGCGCAACGAGGTGAGCAAGGCCGAAGGGTCGGGCGCGGCGCCGGGCGGGGTGATCGTGCGCGACGAGCTGACGCTGGACGAGACCAAGCACCAGTGCATCTGGAAGGGCCGCGACATCCAGCTGACGGTGACGGAATTCCTGCTGGTGAAGGCCCTGGCGACGCGGCCGGGGATGGTGAAGTCGCGCGATCAGCTGATCGACGCGGCGTATGGCGAGAACATCTACGTGGACGACCGCACGATCGACAGCCATGTGAAGCGGGTGCGCAAGAAGTTCCGCGCCGTGGACGACAGCTTCAACCACATCGAGACGCTCTACGGCATCGGCTATCGCTACAAGGAGCACTGATGCCCGATTCCGGCAGCCTCGGCACGATCGCGCCCGACAGGAAGGCGGCGGGCGAGCGGGCATTTCGTCCGCGCCTGCTCTCGCCGTTGCTGCGGCGCATCCTGCTGGTCAATGCCCTGCCGCTGGCGCTGCTGGTGGCGACGCTGCTGTATCTGGACCAATACCAGAACGGGCTGTTGCAGGCGGAAGTGACGGCGCTGCGCGAACAGGCGCGGATCTATGCCGGGGCGCTGGGCGAGAGCGCGGTGAAGGAAGACACCCCCGACAACCCACGGCTGGTGCCGGAACTGGCGCGCCCGCTGCTGCGCCGGCTGACCGAGCCGACGCCGAACGCGCAGGCCAAGCTGTATTCCCCCGAAGGTACCGTGATCGCCGACAGCCGGGTGCGGGAGGGGCCGGGCGGCGCGGTGAACACCGAGCCGCTGCCGCCGGCGGCCGATCGCGGGCCGCTGGTGGGCACCATCGGGCTGCTGTACGACAAGGCGCTGGCGCTGCTGCCGCACAAGCCGGAACAGCCGATCGTGGTCGATCTCAGCCAGGGCGGCGCCGGCGTCGACTGGCAGCCGGACGTCAAGGAGGAGCTGCGGCTCAACAGCTCTGACCAGGGCCGCGAGATGCCGCCCTATATCCGGCGCACCGCCGAGAACCGGCTGCTGGTGACGGTGGCCGAGCCGGTGGAGCGGAACCGGCACTCGGTCGGCATCATCCTGCTGACGCGGATGGCGCGGGAGGTGGACGACAGCCTGCTGGCGGTGCGCGTCTCCATCCTGGGCCTGTTCGTCCTGGCGCTGGTGCTGACGCTGGTGCTGTCCTGGTACCTGTCGCGGACCATCGCCCGCCCGATCCTGCGGCTGGCGGGGGTGGCGGCGCATATGCGCGAGGGCAAGGGACGCGCGGCCAGCGTGCCGCGGACCCTGCTCGACCGGCATGACGAGGTCGGCACCCTGGCGGCGGCGCTGTCGGAGTCCGCGGCCGCGCTGTGGACGCGGATGGACGCGATCGAGCAATTCGCCGCCGACGTGGCGCACGAGTTGAAGAACCCGCTGTCGTCCATGCGCAGCGCCATCGAGACGCTGCCGCGGATCGAGGATCCCAGCCAGCGCAAGCGGCTGCTGGCGATCATCACCGAGGACGTGATGCGGCTGGACCGGCTGATCAACGATATTTCCGACGCCTCGCGGGTGGACGCGGAGCTGTCGCGCACCGCCACCGAGAAGGTGGACGTGGCGCCGATCCTGGCGCTGCTGGCCGAGATCCATGCCACCACGCGCGGCGACGGCGATGCGCGCATCGAACTCGATGCGCCGGCCGCGGGGCTGGTGGTGCAGGCGGTGGAGGACCGGCTGGTGCAGGTGCTGCGCAACCTGATCGGCAATGCGCAGAGCTTTTCCCCGCGCAACGGACGCATCGGGCTGACCGCGCGCGAAACCGGCGGCATGATCGAGATCAGCGTCGAGGATGACGGGCCGGGCATTCCGGAAGCCCGGCTGGAGCATATATTCGACCGCTTCTATTCCGAGCGGCCGAAGGGCGAGCGGTTCGGCCAGCATTCAGGGCTTGGACTGTCGATCAGCCGGCAGATCGTGGAAGCCCTGAAGGGCCGGATCACCGCCGAGAACCGGCGCGACGAAAACGGCAAGGTTCTGGGCGCGCGGTTTGTGATGCGGCTGCCGAAGGGGTAGCGCCGCCCTACTCCCGCAGCGCCCGCGCCGCTTTGCCCGCCGGCCGGTCCCAGCACCGGCTCAGCCAGTCGCGCACATGCGGCCAGTTGCCGAGATCCATGAACAGGCCGCGATACATCGCCGCGGCGACGTTCAGATCGGCGACCGTGAACGCCGCGCCGGCCAGCCAGGGCGACCGCGCGAGCGCGGTTTCCAGCACATCGAGCGCCGGGACGATCTCGGCCCACGTCGTCTCGGCCATCGCCGCGTTGCGTTGGGCTTCCGGCAAGACGAAGGCGTGGTTGGCGTGGATGACAAGCTGACGGTCGAGCCTATCGACGGTCCAGAAACTCCATTGCCAGGCGCGGGCCTCGTTCTTCGGGTCCGACGGGTACAGCCCGCCGCCATGCTTCTTCGCCAGATAGAGGTTGATCGCCATCGATTCCGACAGGGCGAAGCCGTCGTCCTCGATCGCCGGGATGCGGCCGTTGGGGTTCAGCGCCTTGAACCCCGGCGCGCGAAGATCGGGCGAGCCCGGGGCGACGTCGATATGTTCGTAGGCAAGGCCCAGTTCCTGCGCCATCCAGAGCGTGCGGACAGTGCGCGAGCGGGCGGAGCCGTAAATGCGGAGCATCGGTTTCCTCCTGTCCATTGCGTAGCGTCAGCCCCGGTACCAGCCGGGCTTGCGCTTCTCCCTGAACGCCGTGGTGCCTTCCTGCGCCTCGGCCGAGTTGCGCTGGGTGTTGTGCTCGAAGGCCATCAGCCGCATCTGGCTCTCGGTCAGCTTCAGGCCGTTGTCGGCCAGGATCGCGTTCTTGGTGGCCGCGATCGCGGTCGGGCCGCCGAGCAGCACGGCATCGACGATGTCGGCCAGCCGGGCCTCGATGGTCTCGGCCGGCACCACCTCGTGGATCAGGCCGATGCGGCAGGCTTCCTCGGCGCCGAACCGCTCCCCGGTAATCGCATAGCGGCGGGTCTGGCGCAGGCCCATGGCGTTGACCATATGCGTCGAAATCGGCGTCGGCGCGGTGCCGACGCGGATCTCGGTGATCCCGAACAGGGAATCCGGCGTCGCCAGCGCCACGTCCACGCAACAGACCATGCCGACGCCGCCGCCGAAACAGGCGCCATGCACCATGGCGATGGTCGGCTTGGGGAACTCGTTCAGCAGGGTCACGGCGCGGGTCGTGGTCAATGAGGCATAGAAGGCGCGCTCCGGCGGGAACCTGCCGGCCTCGTTCAGGAAATTGATATCGGCGCCGGCCTGGAAATGCTTGCCGGCGCCACGGACCACCAGGCAGCGCACGCCGGGGTCCGAAGCGAGTTGCTTCAGGCCGCCGACGACCGCCTCCAGCATCTCCAGATTATAGGCATTGCCGATCTCCGGACGGTTGAGCGTGACGGTGGCGACCCCCCTTGGGTCGATGTCGAGAAGGACGATGGATTGGGTCATGGGACCACCTTTCGCGGATCGGTGTTGGCGCCGCACAGCACCGCGCCGACGCGCGCGCCCGGCGGCGGGATGAACGCGCCGGAGAGCAACGCCGCGAGCGCCACCGCACCGCCGGGTTCGGCGATCAGGCGCAGCCGGTCCCACAGCAGGGACTGCGCGGCGAGGATTGCCTCGTCGCCGACCAGGACGGCCTGGGACACATACGCCTGGGCGATCGGGAACATCAGCGCGCCGACCTGCGTCGCGCCCAGGCTGTCGGCCGCCAGCCCGCCGACCGGCGCCGGTACCGGACGGCCGGCGGCAAGCGCGGTCGCCAGCGTGGGGCAGCCCTCGGGCTCGACACTGATCACCTGGGCGCGCGCGCCATACCAGGCGGCGATGCCGCCGATCAGCCCGCCGCCGCCGGTGGCGACAAGGATGTGCGTCAACTCGGGGGCGTCCGCCTCGAACTCCTTGCCCACGGTGCCCTGGCCGGCGAGCACGTCGGCATGGTCGTAGGCATGGACCTCCAGCGCACCCGTCTCGGTCTGGCGCGCGCGGCTCGCCGCCAGCGCTTCGCTATAGCTGGCCCCGTGCTGCACCACCCGGGCGCCATAGCTGACGATGCGGGCCACCTTGGCGGCGGGCGTGGTGGCGGGGACGAAGATTTCCGCGACAATGCCGAGCGCGCGGGCGGCATAGGCCACCGCCGCGCCGTGATTGCCGCCGGACGCGGCGATGACGCCGGCGCGCGGCAGGTCTGCGGCAAGCAGCCGGTTGAACGCGCCGCGCGGCTTGAAACTGCCGGCGTGCTGCAACAGTTCCAGCTTCAAGGTAACTGGAAAAGCAAGATTAAGCTCCGCGCCTTCGAGGCGAAGCAGCGGGGTGTGCCGCACATGCCCGGAGATACGGGCGGCGGCCTGGTCGATCGCGGAGGGCCAATTCATGATGATTTGGACGCTGGCACGGCGTCCATCCCGCGACAAGACGCTTCCTTTCCGAGCCGCATCGGATCACATTGCCGCCCCATGCAGATTCACGGAAGCTGCGCGGCCAGAGAGGGGGCTGGCGTGCTGCTGGTCGGGCCTCCCGGTTCGGGGAAGTCCGACCTGCTGTTGCGTCTGATCGATCGGGGTTTCGCTCTCGTGGCCGACGACCGGATAGACATCGAGGACGGCATCGCCCGTGCCCCGGCGTCGCTGCGTGGGCTTTTGGAAATACGAGGTCTTGGCATCGTGCGACTGCCCTATGTCGCCGAGGTACGGCTGGCGCTGGCGGTTTGCCTGGACAGTTCGGGCACGCGGCTGCCGGAACCGGAGCGCCACCCCACGCTCGGGCTGCCGCAGGTGAGTGTGGACGCGACGCGGGCCGCGGCGCCGGCGATCGTGGCGCTGGCGCTGGACTGCGCGCTGGGCCGGATCGAACAGGTGGCCGGGGCTTTCGAGAGCGGGACGGCGCCGACATGGACAGGCGCCGCATGACCGCACGACGAAGAGTGGTGCTGGTGACCGGCCTGTCGGGCGGCGGCAAGGCATCGGCGCTGCGCCTGCTGGAGGATCTCGGCTACGAGGCGGTGGACAACCCGCCGCTATCGATGATCCCGGAGATGGTGGGCCGTTCGGAGACCGATCTGGCGATCGGGGTGGATGCCCGCTCCCGCGGCTTCGACGCGGCGGTGCTGCTGGCGACGCTGGCGCGGCTGCGCGGCGATCCCGGCCTGCGAGCGGAGCTGGTCTATATATGGGCCGACGAGTCGACCCTGCTGCGCCGCTATACCGAGACGCGCCGGCGTCATCCGATGGCGCCGCAGGGACGGGTGACCGACGGCATCGCGCATGAACAGAGCCTGACCGCGCCGCTGCGCGAGGCCGCCGACCTGGCGGTCGACACCTCCGATCTGCCGCTGCCGCTGCTGCGCCAACTGATCGAAGGCCATTTCAGCGCCGCCAGTGCCCCGGACGCCCCGGCCCTGGTGATCTCGCTGATTTCCTTCGCCTATCCGCAGGGCCTGCCGCGCGAAGCCGACCTGGTGTTCGACGCCCGGTTCTTGCGCAACCCGCACTACGATCCGCTGTTGCAGCCGCATACCGGCCTGGATGCGGACGTGGGCGCCTACGTGGCGGCGGACCCGGATTTCGCCCCGTTCTTCCAGCAGCTGACCGGCATGATCGAGCTGCTCTTGCCGAGATTTGTACAAGAGGGCAAGAAATACGCCTCGATCGCGATCGGCTGCACCGGCGGGCGCCACCGTTCGGTCTATCTGGTCGAAAGGCTGGCCGCTTACGTTGCCGCCTGGATCGCGGAACGAGACGTGGGCTGGCGGCTGCATGTCGCACACCGCGAACTGGCCCGGGAGGGCCTCGGCGCGGCCTATCTGATGGACCGGCCGGTACCCCGGCAAGAGACAGCGGACGACCGAACCGCCGGGGAGACACCCAATGACGTCGATGCCACGGAGGGCAAAGCCTATGGCGGAAGCCTACAGCCAGAGATGACCGGTCCAACATGATCGGCCTGGTTCTGGTCACTCACGGCCACCTGGCCGACGAGCTGCGATCCGCCATGGAACATGTGGTGGGCGCGCAACGGAACGTCGACACCGTCTGCATCGGCCCGGAGGACGATATGGAGGGCCGCCGAACGGAGATCGAACATTGCATCGACCGCTGCGATACCGGCGACGGGGTGGTGCTGCTGACCGACATGTTCGGCGGCACGCCGTCCAACCTCGCCATCTCCATGATGGACCGCAAGCATGTCGAGGTGATCGCCGGGGTGAACCTGCCGATGCTGGTGAAGCTGGCTAAGGTGCGTTCCTGCGAGAATCTGGAAACGGCGGTGGAGTGCGCGCAGCAGGCGGGACGGAAATACATCGCCGCGGCATCGCACGTCCTGCATGGCGGCAAGATCAACGGTGGCTGTGGATGAGTTCGGACGGCGCCGAGCCGTCCAGGGCAGCCGTCCTGACCCGCTGCGTGACCGTGCCGAACAAGCGCGGACTGCACGCACGCGCCGCCGCGAAGTTCGTCACCCTGGCGGAGCGGTTCGGCGCCTCGGTGGAGGTGTGCCGCGACGGGCAATCGGTCTCGGCTCGTTCGATCATGGGACTGATGATGCTGGGCGCCGGTCAGGGAGCGACGCTGGCGCTGCGCGCCGAGGGCTGGGACGCCAAGGAGGCGATGGACGCCCTGGCCGAACTGGTCGAGTCCGGCTTCCATGAACAAGACTGAGCCATCGCCACCGCCGCCGCCGCAGCACAAGCGCATGGCGCGCGCGGCCCGTTTGGCCGCCGAGCGGCCCGAGATGGTCTTCACCGGCATCGCCATCTCGGCGGGGGTGGCGATCGGGCCGATGTTCGGCACCACCGAGGCCCCGGCGGAAATCACCCGGCTGAGAATCCAGGCCGCCGACATCGCCGGCGAAACCGCGCGGCTCGATGCCGCGATCGTCCAGTCGCGCAAACAGCTCAACAAGCTCAAGGCCCGGCTCGCGGTGCTGCCGGAAGAGAGCCAGGCGGAGATCGCGCCGCTGCTGGACGGCTACATCCAGATGATCGGCCCCTCCCGGCTGGTGCGCGGCGCGCGCCGGCGGGTGGCGGAAATGCTTCGGTCGGCGGAAAACGCCGTCGTGGAGGAGACCGAGGAGATTGCCCTGGCGATCCAGGGGCAGGGCGCGGCGGATGCCGGAACCGAGGAACGGGCGAGCGTGCGCCGTCGCGCCGACGAGGTGCGCGAGATCGGCCGGCGTCTAGTCCGCAACCTGACGCATGTGCCGTTCCGCAGCTTCGCCGGCCTGCCCGAAGGCGCGGTGCTGGTGGCCGAGGCGCTGCGCCCGGCGGATGCGGCGCTGCTCGACCCGTCGCGGCTGGCCGGGGTCGTCGCCGAGGAAGGCGGGGCCGACGGGCACACGGCGGTGATGCTGCGCGCGCTCGGCATGCCGGCGGTCCTCGGCGCGACCGGACTGGTCCAGGCGATCCGGCCGGGCGATGTGGCGGTGGTGGACGGCGGCGCGGGGAAGGTGGTGCTGAACCCATCCCCGGCCACGCTCGCCGCCGCGCGCCGCGCGGTGACCGCCTTCGCCCGCGAACGCCAGCGCTTCGCCCGCCTGCGCCGCCTGCCCGCCGAGACGCTGGACGGCGAGGCGGTGGAATTGCAGGCCAATCTGGAAATCCCGGTCGAACTGCCGTTGATCGCCCAGTCCGGCGCGGTGGGGATCGGGCTGTTCCGCAGCGAGTTCATGTTCATGAACCGCGAAAGCGTGCCGGACGAGGACGCGCAGTTCGACACCTACCGTGGCGTGGTGGACGCGATGGGCGGCGATCCCGTCACCATCCGGGTGCTGGACTGGGGCGGGGAGAAGGATATCGAGGCCCTGACCAACGAGGGCATCGTGCCGGAGATCGCCGACGTCAATCCGGCGTTGGGCATCCGTGGCATCCGCCTGCTGCTGCGCCAGCCCGAACTGTTCGAGACCCAGCTTGCCGCCATCCTGCGCGCCGCCGCCTTCGGGTCGGTACGGGTCATGCTGCCGATGGTGACCAACGTCGCCGAGGTGCGCGCCGCGCGCGAGATCTATGAACGGGTCGCCCGCCGCCTGCGCCGGCGCGGCGAGCGCATGCCGGAGAAGCTGCCGCCGCTCGGCATCATGATCGAAACCCCCGGCGCCGCGCTGGCCGCCGATGCGCTGGCGCTGGAGGCGGATTTCTTCGCCATCGGCACCAACGATCTGACCGCCTACACGCTGGCGGTGGATCGCGGCGACGCGGATGTGGCCGGGCTTTACGACCCGCTGCACCCGGCGGTGCTGCGGCTGGTGCAGTTCGCCACCGAGGCGGCGCTGCGCATGCGGATGCCGGTGTCGGTCTGCGGCGAGATCGCCGGCAACCCGGCGCTGACGCCGCTGCTGCTCGGGCTCGGGCTGCGCAGCTTCTCGGTCAATGCCTCCGCCGTGCCGCGGGTGAAGCTCGCGGTGCGCGCGGTGGAAATCGACGATTGCGCGCGGTTCGCGCGGCGGGTCATGGAGCAGCAGGACGCGGAGAAGATCCGCGAACTGGTGGCGGAATTCGGCAAGGACCGCGCCGGGTCGCGCGGGCTCAGCCCGGCAGCACCTCGATCGCCATCGACTTGATCAGCGCCAGGACCGGCGTGCCGGGCGCCAGTGCCAGCCGCGCGACCGCGTCGGGCGTGACCCGGGCGAGCAGGCCCTGATCGCCGATCGCCACCTCCACCAGCGCGGCATGCCGTAGCCGGTCCTCGACCACGCCGCGCACCGTGCCCTGAATGACGTTGTGCAGGCTGATGCTGTGCGGCGCCTCGGCGGCGAGGATCACCTCGCGCGCGGGGACGCGGGCGCGGACCCTGGTTCCGGGCGGGGCGTCCTGCAACGGCACCAGCAGCCGGCACCCGCCGGCCTCCAGCGTGGTCAGCTGCCGGGCGGGATCGTGCTGGACGATGCGCGCCAGCAGCACCGCCGCAGCCTCGTCGTGCCGCGCGATCGGCAGATCGGCGCGCGACAGCAACACGGACGCCGGCCCGGCTTCCACCACGCGCCCCGCATCGATCAGCACCAGCGTGTCGGCCAGCCGAAACACCTCGTCCAGCGAATGGGTGACATAGAGGATCGGCAGATCGAGCGCGTGCCGCAGGCTGGCGAGATAGGGCAGCACTTCCGCCTTGCGCTCGGCATCGAGATTGGACAGCGGCTCGTCCATGGCCAGCAGGCGCGGCTGGGAGAGCAGGGCGCGGCCGATGGCGACGCGCTGGCGCTCGCCGCCCGAAAGCGTGTGCGGCCGGCGCGCCAGCAACCCGGCAAGACCCAGCAAGTCCACGACGTCGTCGAAGCGGATGGTGCCTGCCGGCGCCCGGCGCAGGCCATAGCGCAAATTGGCCTCGACCGTCATATGCGGGAACAGCCGGGCGTCCTGGAACACCAAACCGATGCGCCGGCGTTCGGGGGCGACGAACAGGCCGGACGCGGTATCCGCCAGCACCGTGCCGTCGATCTCTATGCGGCAATCGGCGGGACGCAGCAGGCCGGCGACGGCGCCGAGAGTGCTGGTCTTGCCGCAGCCGGAGCGGCCGAACAGCACGGTGGTGCCGGCGGTGGGCACGTCGAACGCGATATCCAGCGTCAGCTCGGCGAAATCCTGGCGGAAGGCGACGGACAGGGTCACAGGCCGACCCGCGCGCGCAGACGCCGCCCGACCCATTCCGCCGCCAGCAGACCGACAAGCGCGAGCGCGATCGAAATAAGCGACAGGCGCGCGGCGGCGGCCTCGCCGCCGGGGGTCTGCATCGCGGCGTAGATCGCCAGCGGCAGCGTCTGGGTCTGGCCGGGGATGGAGGCGGCGAAGGTGATAACGGCGCCGAACTCGCCGAGCGAGGCGACGAAGCCGGTGAGGGCGCCGATCAGCACCCCCGGCGCGGCGAGCGGCAGGGTGATGCTGACGAAGCGATCGAGCGCACCGGCGCCCAGGCTGCTCGCGGCCTGCTCCAGGCGGGGGTCGATCGTATCCAGCGACTGGCGAATGGCGCGCAGCATCAGCGGAAACACCATCACCGCGCAGGCCAGCGACGCGCCGGCGGTGGTGAACACCAGCCGGACGCCGAATGTCGCCTGTAGCCAGGCACCGACCGGTCCGCGCACGCCGAACAGCAGCAGCAGCAGCCAGCCGGTGACGACGGGCGGCAGCACCAGCGGCAGATGCGCCAGCGCGTTGAGCAGGAAATGCCCGGGGAAGCGGAAGCGGGCCAGGATCCAGGCGGCGAGCAGCGCCACCGGCAGGCCGAAGCCGACCGCGCGCGCCGCCACACCGAGGGTCAGACGCAGCGCCAGCAGTTCGTCGGGGGACAGAAGATCGAGGATCGCCCTACTCCGCGCTGAAGCCGCGCTGGGCGAAGATCGCCCGTGCCTCGGGTCCGGACAGGAAACTCAACAGGGCGCGGGCCTCCGGCGTATCGCCGCCACGCGGCACGGCGAAGGGATAGACGATGGGATCGTGGCTATCCTCGGGGAAGGCGCCGGCAACCGCAACACCCCGGCTGGCGGCGGCGTCGGTGGCGTAGACGATGCCGGCCGGCGCCTCGCCGCGCTCGACCAGCAGCAGCGCGGCGCGCACGTTCTCAGCGCGGGCGAGGCGGGGTTCGGCGAGCGACCAGACGCCGAGCGTCTTCAGCGCCTGTTCCGCATAGATGCCGGCCGGAACATGCGCGGGATCGCCCGTCGCCAGCCGCCCGTCGGCGCCGAGCAGGGAAGCGAGGTCGAAGCCCGGCCTGATCTCGACCGTGCGCGCACGATCGGCGGGGACGATCAGGACCAGGCGGTTGGACAGCAGATTCCTGCGGGTTTCCGGCACGATCAGGTCGCGGCTCGCCAGATACTCCATCCAGCGCAGATCGGCGGAGGCGAACAGATTGACCCCCGCCCCCTGCTCGATCTGCCGCGCCAGGGTGGAGCTGGAACCGTAGGAGAGTGTCGGCCTGGCGTGGCCCTGCGCCACCCAGGCGGCGGCGGCGGCGTTCATCGCCTCCGTCAGGCTGGCGGCGGCAAAGACCGTCAAATCCCGCGCCTGCGCGAGACCCGGCAGCAGCAGGGCGAGGATCAGCGGCAGGCGGCGCATGCGTGGCTCCGATATATCCGAACGACAATAACGCCAGGACCCGACATCGGCAAACGCTTGCGTGCGCTTCTGGCGTATAATCACGCTGGCGCATACCGCGCCGGAGATCGCCATATGGACAGTTTTCACCCGGCCGCGCCATTCGTCATCGTGCTGGTCGTCGTCATCGTGCTGGTGCTGCTGCGGTCCATTCGGATCGCAAACGAGTGGCAGCGCGCGGTTGTCCTGCGGCTCGGGCGGTTCGCCGGCGTGCGCGGGCCCGGCCTGTATCTGCTGATCCCGGTGCTCGATCGTGTCGCGCAGGTGGTGGACATGCGGATCCAGACCACCACCATCACCGCCGAGCAGGCGCTGACCCGCGACACCGTGGCGGTGGGGGTCGATGCGATCGTGTTCTGGCAGGTGGAGAACGCCGAGCACGTGGCGATCCGCATCGCCAACTACCGGGAAGCGATCGAGCGCGTGGCACAGACCAGCCTGCGCGAGATGATCGGCGCCACCGACCTGTCGCGGCTGCTGTCGGACCGCAAGTCGGCGGACGAGCGGCTGCGGGTGACGATTTCGGAAAAGACCGAAAGCTGGGGCGTGCGGGCGCGCAGCGTGGAGATCAAGGACGTGGTGATCCCGCGCGAATTGCAGGACGCGATGAGCCGCCAGGCCCAGGCGGAGCGGGAGAAGGACGCGCGGGTGACGCTGGCGTCCGCCGAACGCGAAATCGCCTCCCAGGTGCTGGCGGCGGCGGCGATCTACGGCAGCGATCCGATCGCGCTGAAGCTGCGGCAGATGAACCTGCTGTACGAGATGAACAAGGATCGCGGGGCGACGGTGCTGATCCCCACGGACATGGCCAGCAGCCTGGGCGGGGCGATCGCGATGGTGGAGGCGCTGGGGCAGAAGACCTAGCGCTGGTCGCGCTTCGCCCCGGTCATGTCCTCGCCGACCGCGCGGGGCATGCGCAGCGACATCGGCGATGCCAGCAGGGCCAGGAGGGCGATCACCAGGAAGGCGAAGGTGAAGTCGCCGGCGCCGGGGCTCGCGTGGCCGGAAAGCGTCATCACCAACTGCAACGACGCCGCGCCGATCGAGATGCCGATGGTCAGCGATAGCTGCTGGGCGGTGCTGTAGAGGCCGGTCGCGGCGCTCATTTCCGCACGCTGGGTCTCGGCATAGGCCAGCGTGTTGTAAGCGGTGAACTGCAAAGAGCGGAAAAAGCCGCCGACCAGCAGCACCACATACATCGCCGCCGCCGGCCAGGACGGGCGGAAAGCGGCGCACAGACCCAGCATGACCGCCGCGATTGCGGCGTTGCAGACCAGCGTGTCGCGGAAGCCGAAGCGGCGCAGCACGCGCTGCGCCACCGGCTTCATCACGAACGCACCGGCCGCGGAGGCGAAGGTGATCATGCCGCTCTGCACCGCCGTATCGCCGAACGCCACCTGCAGCATCAGCGGCAGCAGGAACGGCATCGCGCCGACGCCGATGCGAAACAGCGACCCGGCCCAGATGGCGACGGCGAAACTCTTGTATTTGAACAGCGAGAAATCCAGCAGCGGCGCCGGATGGCGGCGGGCGTGCAGCCAATACAGCACGCCGGATACGAGGCCGGCCGCCAGCAGCGTCAGCGTGACGTTGAGGCCGACGACGCCGCGGCCGACGGTCTCGAACCCAGCCATCAGGCTGGCCAGGGCGATCGCCGACAGGATCAGCCCGAGCAGGTCGAAGCGCGCGGTCTGCGGCTCTCGCACGTCCTCGACGAACAGCGTCACCATCACCATGCCCAGCAAGCCGATCGGGATGTTGATGTCGAAGATCCAGCGCCAGGACAGATAGGTGACGATAAAGCCGCCGACCGGCGGGCCGAGGATCGGGCCGATCAGCGCCGGCGTGGTCAGCCATGCCATCGCCGCCACCAGCTCGTGCTTGGCGGCGGTGCGCAGCAGCACCAGCCGCCCGACCGGGATCATCATCGCCCCGCCGGCGCCCTGGATGACGCGGGCGAACACCAGGAAGGGCAGCGACTCCGCCCGGCCGCACAGGATCGAGCCGAGCGTGAACACGGCGATTGCGGCACGGAACACGGTGCGGGCGCCGTAGCGGTCGGCCACCCAGCCGCTGGCGGGAATGAACACCGCCAGGCTGAGCAGATAGGACGTCAGCGCCACGTTCATATGCACGGGATCGGCGCCGAATGCCTTGGCCATCGTCGGCAGCGCGGTGGCGATCACCGTGGAATCCAGGTTCTGCATGAAGAACGCGCTGGCCACGATCACCGCGGTCAGCCGTGTTCGCCCAGAGGTCCGCACCGGAGTACGGTCCGTCGTCGCGCGCGCATCGGTCATGCCGACAGCATCGCCCGGCGCGGCGAAACGGGAAAGGGGCCGGGGTTTCGCCCCAGCCCTGCCCGCGACGCCGAGCCGGCGCGCGCTGTTACGGGATCAGGACGGTGCTGCCCGTCGTCTTGCGTGCTTCCAGCGCCCGATGGGCGGCGGCGGCGTCCTTCAGCGGGAAGGTCTGCTTGACCTGGATCTTCACGATCCCCTTGCTGACCACGTCGATCAGCTCGCCGGCGCAGGTTTCCAGATCGCCGCGCTTGGCGGTGTAGGTCGCAAGGCTCGGGCGGGTCAGGTACAGGCTGCCCTTGGCGCCGAGCAAGCCGACATCGATCGGCGGCACCGGACCGGAGGCGTTGCCGAAGCTGACCATCAGGCCGAGCGGCGCCAGGCTGTCGATGCTGGCGTTGAACGTATCCTTGCCGACGCTGTCATAGACGACGGGGACCATGGCGCCGCCGGTGATGCGCTTGACCTCGGCCGGCAGGTTGTCATGGCCGATCAGCACGTGGTCGGCGCCGTTCGCCTTGGCGAGTTCGGCCTTCGCCGCGGTGGACACCACGCCGATGACGGTGGCGCCGAGATGCCTGGCCCACTGGCAGATGATCAGGCCGACGCCGCCGGCGGCGGCATGGATGACGATGGTCTCGCCCCGCTGCACGCGATGGGTGCGGCGCAGCAGGTACTGCGCGGTCATGCCTTGCAGCATCATCGCCGCACCGGTGGTGAAGTCGATGGCGGCGGGCAGCTTGATCACGCGGTCGGCGGCGATGGTGCGCTCGGTCGCGTAGCCGCCGATCGGGCCGGCATAGGCGACGCGGTCGCCGACGGCGAACGAGGTGACGCCGGAGCCAAGCGCCAGCACCGTGCCCGCGCCCTCCATGCCGATGGTCAGCGGCATGGACGGCGCCTTGTACAGGCCGCTGCGGAAATACACGTCGATATAGTTCAGGCCGACCGCCTCGTGCTTGATCAGCACCTCGCCGGCGCCGGGCTCCGGTGTCGGCACGTCTTCCCACACCATGACCTCGGGGCCGCCGGTGGCGTGTATGCGGATGGCTTTCGTCATCTTGGAGTAACTCCGTTCGGCTCGCCGCTTCAGGCGGGAGCCAGTTGGGTGAAAAGGTGTGATCCGGTTTCGAGATCGAGCAGATAGCGCTTGGTATCGGACCCGTCGCCGCCTGAATAGCCACCCAGCCCGTTGCTGGCGAGCACCCGATGGCACGGAATGATGATCGGGATCGGATTGGCGCCGTTGGCCTGGCCGACCGACCGGGCCGAGCCGCCGGCCAGCGCGGCCAGTTGGCCGTAGGTGCGGGTAGCACCGTAGGGAATGGTCTGCAACGCCCGCCAGACCGCGCGGCGATAGGGCGTGCCGGCGGGCGCCACCGGCAGATCGAACGCCGTCAGCTCGCAGTCGAAATAGGCATGGAGCTGGGCGCGGGCACGCACCAGCAGCGCGGTCTCGGTCTGATCCCGGCCCCAGCCCCAGTCGAGCGCCACGATCGCCCCGTCTTCCTCGGAAACAGTGAGATCGCCGATGGGGGTGTGAAGCGAAAGCTGCGGCAAGGTTGAGCGTCCTGGTATGGGCCGATTGGCCGGCAGTTAACCTCCTGGTGATCTTTCACGCAACATGCCGGCCGGCAGCCGGTCGTGGGGCGGTTTGGATGTCGGCAAAGGTGGAGAGCAGTCCTTTGGGTAGGGCGGATAAGCGCAGCGCCATCCGCCGTCGCTGTGGCGGATGGCGCAAGTGCTTATCCGCCCTATGCGTGCTCAACACTGCATAAGTTCGATGCTCACGCCATCGGGTGCCGCGACGTAGCATAACAAGCTGCCGTCCACTCCCTTTTTCAACTCGATGGGGAAGGTCACGCCCTTGGCGCGCAACTCTTCGCAGAAGGCGGCGAGATCGCCCGCGTACATGAAGCCGAAATGGTCGGTCCCCCAGGCGTTATGGCTGGAAAAACCCGCGTACGGCTGGATCGGCTTGGCGGCGACCGGGGCTTCGCCCGGCCGGCGACCACGAATGAGGACTGTCGCCCCCCCGAGACCGACAAAGATTTGCGGGGCACCGTACGCAACCGTATCGGCGGCGATCGTCGCACCGAACATCTCCACATACCAACCGGCCGACGCGTGCGGATTTTCGCTGACGATGTGGACGTGATCGAATTTGAACGCGGGATTGCTCATTCTTTTTCTCTCTCATCTCTGGCCGGAACGCCGGGACTGCCGCCTTGCGGTCAGGCTACGCGGTCTCGGTCTGATCCCGCCCCCAGCCCCAGTCGAGCGCCACGATCGCCCCGTCTTCCTCGGGGACCGTGCGATCGCCGATGGGGATGTGAAGCGAAAGCCGCGGCAAGGTCGGGCGTCCTGGCATGGGCCGATTAGCCGGCAGTTAACCTCCCGGCGATCTTTCACGCAACATGCGGGCCGGGGGGCGGTGGTGGGGCGGTTTAAATGTCGGCAAAGGGGGGATCGGACGTTCGGCGTGAAGCAAAACAATTGACATCATCCTAGCATGAAATCATGATGTCTTCGGAGGTGTACGCCATTGACTGACGCCATGATTCCTACGCCTCATCACGAACAAACGGTGCAGATCAAGGTCTCGCCCGAACTGAAGAAGGCGATCCGCCGAAACGCCCTTGAGCGGGACGAAACCGTGCGCACTTTCATACTGAAGGCGCTTAGGGAGCGCGGCGTCGCAATCTCGGATGACGAGTTGGTCGATCGGCGAAAGGCCGCCGGGCGATGAAATCTAAGCCGCCGTCCCGGGCCCCCGCTTCAGTGGTTGACCTATTCTGTGGTGCGGGAGGCCTCTCCTACGGGTTCAAAATGGAGTCGTTTCAGCTCGCGGCGGGCATCGATATCGATGAATCTTGTCGCTATCCATACGAGACGAACAACAAGGCGCCATTCCTTCGGAAAGACGTTGGGATGCTGACTGCCCCGGAGGTCAAGAAACTCTTCGTGCCCGGCGGAAAGCGTATTTTAGTCGGCTGCGCCCCGTGTCAACCTTTCTCGACCTACAATCAGAAGAACGAAAACCCGAACTGGCAGTTGCTCCAATCCTTTGGCAACCTTATCGATTGTGTTCGACCGGATGTTGTCTCAATGGAAAACGTCCCGCGCTTGATGACATTCAAAAAGGGAGCGACCTTCCGAAGGTTCGTCAATACCCTCAAGAAGTCGAACTATCACGTCGTCTGGGGCACTCTCTATGGACCGGACTTCGGTCTCGCCCAAACCAGATCGCGGCTCGTGTTGATGGCATCGCGTCTGGGAGAGATCACGATGCCAAAGCCAACTCATGCTGACCGACATCGGACGGTAAAGGACGAGATCGGGAACCTGCCACCACTTGAGCATGGAGGAGTCGATGAGCGAGATTCACTCCATTGTGCAAGCAGGCTATCGCCGATCAACGCTCGGCGTATCGCTTCGGCAAAACCTGGCGGAACCTGGCGCGATTGGGACGACGATCTGGTAGCCGATTGCCACAAGGTCGAAACCGGCAGGGGTTATTCGTCGGTGTACGGACGAATGTCATGGACAGCCCCCGCGCCAACCATCACCACACAGTTCTTCGGATTCGGCAATGGCCGCTTCGGTCACCCCGAACAGGATCGGGGACTCTCGTTGCGCGAAGGGGCGCTCCTTCAGGGATTCCCTCACGACTACGAGTTCGTGGCACCGAGCGAACGCGTCCAGTTCAAGAAAGTGGGCCGCCTCATTGGCAATGCAGTACCCGTGAACCTCGCCCGCGCCATCGCGCGAACGGTGCGATCTCATATTGAAGGTCTCCAATGAGCGTGAAGCGCGAACTGGTCATGACCATCAGCATGAATGCCTTGGAGCATTTGGGGATCAATCTCTATAGCAACATACCCGCTGTGCTTTCGGAGATCGTCGCCAATGCATGGGATGCCGACGCAAAGCTCGTGACCATCACGATCGACAAGGGTACCGGGACCATCACAATCCAGGATGACGGAACGGGCATGGACCGTGACGGCGTCATAGACCGCTTCCTTACCGTCGGCTTCAAACGTCGTGACGAACTGGGTGCAATAACGCCGGGCGGCCGGAAGCCGATGGGTCGCAAAGGGATCGGCAAGCTATCGATCTTCTCTATCGCCCAGATCGCAGAGGTCTACACTACGGCGGACGGGGTCAAAACAGCCTTCAAGATGGACCGCGAGGTCATTCGTAAAGCGATCGCCGGCAAATCGGGCGACGTCTATAAACCGGAGGAGCTGACGACTTGGCCTCCGGAGATGAAAATCGGCACTCGAATCATCCTCGGCGGGCTCTCGACCAATCTCTCCGGGATGACGGTCGAAGGCCTGAAGCGACGCGTGGCACGGCGTTTCTCCGTCATCGGTTCCAAGTTTGGATTCAAAGTGATCGTCAATGAGGACGAAATTGGTCCCGACGACCGCAGCTATCACAACGCCATTGAATACATCTGGACGTACGGAAATCAGACTGACTTCGTGAAAACCTGCAAAAATCTCGCGCGCCCAGAGGAAAAGCGACTGACAATAGTTAAGTCGGAACTTGTGAACGCTGGGATTACGCTTGGTGGTTGGATTGGAACGGTGAAAAACCCCAGTCAACTAAAGGACGAGGACGGTGATAACCTGAACCGCCTCGCAATTTTCATGCGAGGAAAACTGGCACAGGAAGACATCCTCAGTGAGTTTGCGCAGAAGGAAATCTATGCTGATTACGTGATCGGAGAATTGCATTGCGAAGAACTTGACATCGACGATCAAGGCGACATCGCGACTAGCAGCCGGCAAGCGTTGAAGCAGGACGACCCACGGTTCGAGGCGCTCCGCAAAACTACTCTCTCGGAGCTTCGTTACGTCGCTAGCCGCTGGAGTGATTGGCGCCGAACCGACGGCGCGAAGGTGGCGGCTTCCGTGCCTGCCGTGTCTGCATGGCTCGAGAGTTTACAGGGTGACACAAAGAAGAAGGCTGAGCGATGGATAGGGCGCCTCAACACCATCCGATCGCAGGATGAGTCAGACAGAAAAGAATTGCTAAAGGCCTCTATTCTTGCCTTCGAAAGCTACCGAAGGAAAGAAGCGCTGGATCGGCTAGAAGACATCAAGGACGAGAATCTTGACCAAATACTGGACATATTTAAGAATATTGACGATCTTGAGGTCAGTTATTATGGTCAAATCGTTCGAGGTCGCGTTGATGTAATCAACACCCTTCAAAACAAGCTAACCGCCGACGAAAAAGAACTCGTCCTACGAGATTTTATCTTTAAACATCTATGGTTACTTGATCCTTCTTGGGAGCGCGCCAAAGGTACAGAACACGCGGAAACGTCTATCAACAAATTTCTACAACAAGACCAAACATTACTGAAGGGAAAGGAAAAGACCGCACGCGTCGATATCGTTTATCGTACTGCCGTAGGCAAGCATATCATCATTGAGCTCAAGCGTGCGTCTGTAGCTGTTCCACTCGACGATCTGACGAAACAGATACGAAAATATCGAGACGGTACCCGAAGGATTCTACAGACCACAGAGTATAGCGGTTGGCCAATCGAGATCATTTGTCTAGTTGGAAAGCCGCCTCCCGAATGGAACGACGCCGTTGGGACCGGCCAAAAGGGAGTCATAGAAGCCTTGAAGAACGTGGACGCTCGTATCGTCTTCTATGACCAGCTCCTGAACAATGCACAGAAAGCCTATGCGGATTACTTGGAAGAGCATGTGAAGATAGACAAGCTTTGGGGCGTCTTTGACGCGATCGACAACTTCGTTCCGCCGCCAAAGCCATGACTGGACCGACAACGGTCGACCCGGTTCGCAGCAAGATCATGCGGGCGGTCGGTCGAACCGACACAAAGCCTGAGCTCGTTGTTCGCAGCCTTCTTCATGGTCTCGGCCTGAGATTTCGTCTTCACCGTTCGGACCTTCCCGGCACGCCCGATATCGTGCTCCCCAGATTTCGTACAGTGATTTTCGTGCATGGATGCTTCTGGCATCGTCACGATGGGTGCTCCAAGACGACGACACCGAAGACCCGTGTCGACTTCTGGCGCCTGAAGTTCGAACAGAACCTCCGTAGAGACCAAAAAAACGAAGAGCGACTGGCTGCTCAGGGTTGGACCGCAATCACCATCTGGGAATGTGAGACCGAAAAGCCTGATGAGCTGAGAACCAAGCTGGCTCACCTCTTTGGTCGGACTAAGGCATGAGTTGTAGGGATAATACGGAGGGCCGCCCCGCCTCGTTGTCCCCCGACACTTGATACTGGAAAACCGGGATTGGGTGGGATGACGCGGGATTTGGGGGGATTCCTGGCGGGAGATCAAGGGGTTGTGGGCGGCGGCGGGGTGCGTGAGCGCGGTGGGTTGGAAACTGGAAATTCGGCGGCGGCGCGCGATCTCGCCACTTGATATTGGAAATCGAGGCGCGGGGCGGCAGGTCTCTCTGAGAGGGTGATCAGCGGTTCTTAGAGGGGCTCTTAGGAGCGTTCGGGCAATCCGGCGGCAGAGGCTCGCTCGGCTCGTCGGGATTGGCGAACAGGGAGGTGGCGGTGTGGTACATGCACTTTGGGCCGATCGTGCTGGCACGCGGCTGCAGAGCGACCGTGGGGGCGGTGCGGAGTTCATAGAGAAGCTGGTCGGCACGTTCGGTGATGGCCTGTAGCTCGTTGGGGCTGGCATCGCCGCATTCGGCGCGGAAATAGAACTCGATCGAATGACGAAGGCCAGGATCGGCCACGGATTCGTGGCGGACGATCATCCAGGCGCAGGCTTGGCGCTTGTCGTGCTTGATGCCCCAATAAGGCGGATCAGTAGGGCCAGGCGGATGCGTGCCAAAAAACGTCGTGATTTGAGACATATAGTCGTCACGACCGGCCTTCGCGTGGAGATATCCATCGACGAAATCCGCCTGATTTTCCTTGCACTTAGGCTGTTCGTCCTTGGGCAGTTTGGCGCAGGGGATGAAGAAGGCGCGGGCCTCACGCAGGGCGGCCTGGTTGGGCGATTCGGCAACAGCGGGAGCTGCTTGAAGGAGAATGAACGCGAGGAATAGGGCGGCTTTCATGGTTTAGCTCCGGCGAGGACGTTGTAGGCGGCGGCGACGCGGTCGGCGATGTTGTCTTTCTCGAAGGCGCCGATGCCGTCAAGGGTTTTCACGATATCGATGGCTTGTTGCAAGCGGGGGACGTCGATCGGGGACGGCGGGGCGATTGGTTCCGGGTGATCCTCCCGAATGGCGGATTGGCGTTGGGACTCTACGAAGCGGGTATATTCAGGGGTGAGCTTGAGGCGCCCTGGTTCCTTGGAGAATTCGGTCGAAGGCGCGGCCAGCATCTGGCGGTTCAGCTCGGAAAGAAACTGCCCACGGCCGGTGGCGAGCCACTCGATCGACACGCCGCAGGCGTCGGCCAGGGCGACCAGCACGTCCCGGCGCATCTCTCGCCCCCTAAGATAGTTGTTCAGAGACCTAAGAGGCACGCCTGAACGGGCCGATATCTGCGATGGGCCGCCAGCCAACTCGATGGCTTGACGAAGCCGTTCCCCCACCTCCGGAGCAATACGGTTATCGGCTGGATCTGTATCGGCACCAATGGGCATATCATGCGCCCCGTTGTTTTCTGTTTTCGTCAATTTTATCAACCTATTATAGCCCATTCAAGCCAAGTTGATGCCAATCCGAACTGTATCGGCACGTTTAGGACTTGCGCGTAGGCACGAACGTGCCTACGTTCACTGAACACAGTGACTTTAAGGACGTAGAAATCATGCCGCCGCCCCGCCTGAGAGGAAGAGTGGCACGGAAACCAACCGGATGGCACGCGGAGGATATCAAGGCTGCCCTCCGGAAGCGGTTCGGCGGTCTCTGTGCCCTGTCTGAAAGCTGGGGCCTTCACCACACCGCGATCAGCAACACGTTGCGCCGCCCGTTCAACTCCATGCGGGTCGAGAGGCGGATCGCGGCGGCTTTGGGCAGGTCTCCGCATGAACTCTGGCCGGATCGTTGGCGCACCGATGGCTCTCCTTTGCCTCGCTCCATCGACATGAACCCTAAGGGCGGCGTGAGCGCCGTGAAACGTCAAAAGAAAGCAGGAGCATGAACATGAAGGTAGTAGCGATCCCGCTCGACCAGATCGACGTCGGTGAGCGGTTGCGGGAGATCGATGAGGATTACGCCACCATGCTGGCGGAGTCGTTCAAGGCGGACGGCCAGCGGACACCGATCGAGGTGCGCGAGCGTTCGGAGGACGGGAAATACCGCCTGATCGCCGGCGCGCACCGCATACGGGCCGCGCAAATCGCCGGTCTGATGACGGTCCTGGCGATCGTGAAGACGGTCACCAACGACGAAGCGGCGCTGCTGGAGATCGACGAGAACCTGATCCGGCATGACCTGACGGCGCTGGATCGGGCCACCTTTCTGGCGAAGCGGAAGGAGCTCTACCTCAAGATTTACCCCGAGACGGCCACAGGCGGAGACCGCCGATCCGATCAGAAACACAGATTTGTGTTTCTGAAAGAGAAGTTCAGCGAGGCGACAGCCAAACGCCTGGGCGTGTCGGATGGGACGATCGACCGGGCCATTCGGCGCTTCAACAGGATCACGCCAAAAGTCCGGCGGATGCTGTCGGGAACCTGGATGGCGAACAAGGGCGTCGAACTCGACGCGCTGGCGAAGATCGAAGACCCCCGCGCGCAATTCTCGGCCGCCGCCATGGTGCTGAAAGGCACCGCGAAGAACGTCGCGGCGGCGTGGCTTGTCGTCAGCAACAAGCAACCTGCGTCAGTCGATCAGAACAAGGCGGATTATCAGGCGTTCCGCCGCCGCTGGGGGAAATACAGCCCCCAGACGAAGCAGCGAATCGTCGAGCTGATCATGGCCGAGTTCGAGCTGGAATACGTGACCTCGGACGACAAGGGCCGCTGACCGATGTCGCGTAGCGGCGCCCAACTCGACCTGTTGCGCGACTGGTCGCCGCCGGCGGCGACGGTGCGGTTCGACGAGGACAAGGTCCGCGCCGGAACGGCGACCGGCCGCGTCTGCCGGGCCGTCGCCACGACGCTGCGCGACAGCAAGGTGGGACGGCCGGAGATCGCCCGGCTGATGTCAGAGTTCAGCGGCCAGGATGTCAGCAAGAACATGCTGGACGCCTACGCCAGCCAGGCGCGCGAAGACCACACGATCAGCCTGGTTCGCTTCATGGCGCTGCTGCACGCCACGCGGGACCGACGGCTGCTGGAACTGGTCGCGGAACAGTTCGGATGGTCGGTGATCGAACGCCGACATCTGCCGATGATCGAACTCGCGGCGGTCCAGGAGCGCCAGGGCGAGTTGAGCCGTCTCGCGGACAGCCTGCGGCGGCAGGCAAAAGGTCGGGGAGCGCTATGAAAACAATCCCTCCATCAGCGGAACAGATTGCCTTTTCAGAGCGGCTTAAGACGCTGTTCAAAAAGTCCGGCTGCCGGTCCTACCGGCACTTCGCCGAGGAAATGGGGTTCGATCCGAAGGAAACCCTGGGTTGGTTCCGTGGCAGGAAAGACCCCACGCGGGGCGCGTTGCTGGTCCTCGTGGACTCGTTCCATGTATCAATCGAATGGCTGGTGGCCGGGATCGGTCCGACGCAGACGGAAATCGACAAACGCGACCAGCGGAACCAACTGGCGCTGACGCGGAAGCTCCTGATGCTGACGCGGCTTCGTCCGGCGGTTGACGTGGTGGTTGATCTGCTTCGTCCGACTTTGACCGACCTCCTGAGCGGCCGGCCGGTTCTGGCAGTCGATATCCATCGTTTGAAGGGGAACCTGGAATTTCTGGAGTCCCGGATCAGGGAAGACCGAGAGACCAGCATTACCTTCGACTGGAGCCGGCGATGACGCTGAAGCGGGAATGGTTCAGCGCGGCCGAAGTGGCCAATATGAACCTACCGGACGTGCCCACGACGAAGGCGAACGTCATCGCCATGGCCGACCGCCTGCTATGGCGCCGCCCCGATCAGATCAATCGCTGGTGGCGAATTCGCGAGGGTCGGGGCGGCGGCTATGAATACCACTACTCGGTACTGCCGCTGTCCGCCCAGGCAACGTGGCTGCATCTCTACAACGACATTCAGGCCGGCGAGGAGCACGCCGCTGCCATCGCAGCCGGAAGTCGCAACGCCGCGCGTTGGGCTTGGTTCATGGAGCGGCCGAAGACGGTCAAGGAGGAGGCCGAGCGGCGCGGAAAGGCATTGGATAGCGTCCGGCGGATGGTTTTGGACGGACGGTTGAAGACCGATGCCGTTCTGAAAATCTGCGACGACTACAAAATCCAGCAATCGACATACTACATCTGGGCAAACCTCGTTGGCGCGGTGCCGCGTTACGACTGGCTTGCCTTCCTGGCGCCGAAGCACAAGGGGCGCCAGAAGCTCGCCAACTTCTCCGACGAAGCCTGGGAGTATTTCAAGGCTCGGTATCTGACCCTCGCCCGGCCGACCGCCGAGCTGTGCTACCGCGACCTGAAGCGCGATGCGAAGCACCACGGTTGGACGATCCCAAGCCTACGGACACTGCAGCGGCGGATCGAGAAGCTGGACCCGCGCGTGGTGACCCGGATGCGTTATGGCGAGGAGGCGCTGGACAAGCTGTATCCGGCGCAAGAACGCGACCGCTCGGTGTTCCAGGCGATGGAAGCGGTCAACGCGGACGGGCACAAGTTCGACGTGTTCGTGCGATGGCCGGACGGCAAGATCGGCCGGCCGATACTGGTTGGCTTCCAGGACCTGTTTTCCGGCATGATCGTGTCGTGGCGCATGGGCCGCGCGGAAACCAGCGAGCTGGTGCGGCTGGCCTATGGCGACATGGCGGAGAATATCCGCATCCCAAACGTGGCCTATTTCGACAATGGCCGGGCGTTCGCGGCGAAGGAAAACACCGGCGGCACGCCGAACCGCTTTCGCGGCAAGATCAAGCCGGAAGACCCCGAAGGCGTGCTAATGGCCTGCGGCACGCGGGTGATCTGGATCACCCCATATCGCGGTCAGGCGAAGCCGATCGAGCGGGCGTGGCGCGACCTTTCCGAGAATATCGCGAAAGACATCCGTTGCGCCGGCGCCTGGACAGGCAACAACCCGCTGGCAAAACCGGAAGACTATGCCAGCAAGGCGGTGCCGATCGCCGAGTTCTTCAAGATCGTGCACGAAGGCATCATCGAGCATAACGAGCGGCCCGCCCGCGACACCGATGCCTGTCAGGGCAAGCTGTCCTTTCGGCAGGCATTCGACCAGTCGCTGGCCCACTCGACCCTGCCGAAACTGCCGGAGACGCATCGCAGCATCTGGTGGCTGGCGACCGAGGGTATCAAGGCGCACGCCACCGATGGATCGCTGCGGTTCTATGGCAACCGTTTCTGGGCGGAGTTCATGGTGCCGCACGCGGGCCGGAACCTGACGATCCGGTTCGACCCCGACAACATCCAGGCCGGGCTGCATGTCTTCGATACGGAAACCCGGTTCCTTGGCATCGCGGCGTGTGTCGAGAAAGTCGGCTTCAACGATGTCCCCGGCGCCAAGGCGCACGCACGGGCGAAGTCGGCGTTCAAGCGCGCAGGCAAGGTGCTGATCGAGCACGAGATGTCGCTATCGCTATCCGATCTGGCTGCGCTGCGCGCGCCGGTCGAGGAACCGGCGCCACCGATCGACACCAAGGTGCTGCGTCTGGTCACGCGCGGAAACGCCGCGCTGCAACCCGAACAACTGGAGGAGGACGAGGAACAGCCGGAAGGACAGCGGCGGATGCTGTCCGCGTTGGCCCAGGTCAGCGCCGCGCGACGCGGCGGCGGACTGCGGCTGGTGGAGGAAGAGGACGCCGAAGAGGACGTCGACGCGTGAAAGGTGGGCCGGACGTCTGAACACGCCCGGCCCTGGCTTCAGTAGTCACAGACCAGGAAGAAATACCATGAACCAGACCACGACAGAAACCCCCATCGCCGCCGATGCCCAGGAGCCGATCCGGGCAGCGGTGCGCGCGGCGATGGAGGCCGACAAATTGAGCCTGACGGACGTCGCCCGGCTGTCCGGCGTGCCCTATTCCACCGTGCATGCGTGGCTGGACGGCAAGTACAGCGGCAACAACCAGCGCCAGGCCGAGAAGATGCAGCGCTGGCTGGACTCGAAGACGGTGCGCGCGCGGACCCGCGACCTGCTGCGCCCGGCGCCGTCGTTCATCATGACGCAGACGGCGCAGGATTTGTTCGGCGTGATGGAATATGCGCAGCATCTGCCGGACCTGGCGGTGGCAACCGGCGGCGCCGGCGTCGGCAAGACGTCGGCGGCACACGCCTATCGCGCGCAGGCGTCGAATGTCTGGCTGCTGACCGCAGAGCCCTGCCTCACCTCGCCGCGGTCGCTGCTGGACGCGCTGGCGAACCTGCTGGGCATCGGCGAGCGCTATTCGGCGCAGAGCATCTCCCGCGCCATCGTGACCAAGCTTTATGGCAGCGGCGGGCTGGTGATCATCGACGAGGCGCAGCACCTGCCGAGCTGCGCGCTGGATCAGCTGCGCACCATCCATGACAAGGCGGAAATCGGCGTCGCGCTGCTGGGCAACGAAGCCATCTACGCGCGGCTGAACGGAGGCACCCGCTCGGCGGAGTTCGCGCAGCTGTATAGCCGCGTCGGCGTGCAGGTGAAGCGTCCGGCGCCGCTGATGGCGGACATCCGGGCGCTGCTGGAAGCCTGGGGCATCGCGGGTGCCACCGAGCGCAAGCTGCTGACCACGATCGCGAAGAAGCCGGGCGCGCTGCGCGGCCTGACCAAGTGCCTGCGGCTGGCGCACATGATGGCCGGCGCCGACGGCGAACCGGTCAGCGAGCAGATCATCCTGGATGCGTGGCAGCGGCTGGGCAACGACGCCTCGGTGGCGGCGCCACGATGATCCGCGCACTGATCGGCAGGGCGATCCTGCATTGTATCGCCCGGGCTCAGCAGCGCCGGTGGCGCGCCGAGGTGACGCAGCTCGATCCGTCGACGATGAGCGATGGACAGATCTCCGACCTGGTGCATGGCCGACCGATCCGGCCGTTGGTCGTTCTGCCGATCCCGATTTCGACCATGGTCCCCAGGGGGCGCACGTGATCCCGCGCCGGTTCCTCTGCCCGACCTGCCACGACACCGGCGCGGTGTGCCTGTCCACGGGCAATCCTGGCCGGCGCCAGCACAGGCACCTCGACGCCTGCCCGGACTGCGTGCGCAACGCCGAGCTGCGCTGGATCGGTGCGCACCTGATGACCGATGCAACCATTCATACGGAGCAAAACGACGATGGACGATCAGAGCATGGGAACGGTGCCCGGCGGCTATCTGCAGGACAGCAGCGGCCGTCTGGTGCCGATGGCGAATGTGAAGCCGGCGGACCTGCTGGAGGACGAGCTGGTGCGCGAGGCGTTCCGCGAGGCGCAGCTGCTGTCGATCGCGCTGCGCATGTTCCGGGAGAAATCCTTCGGCCAGGTGCAGGCGCTGCTGGACCTGCTGGCGCAGAGCCACGGTCTGGAGAAGGGCGGTGCGAAGGGCAACATCACGCTGTCGAGCTACGACGGGAACCTGCGCCTGCAGGTGGCGATCGGCGACAGCCTGACCTTCGGGCCGGAGCTGCAGGTGGCGAAACAGCTGGTGGACAAATGCATCGTGGCCTGGAGCGAGGGGGCGAACGCCAACCTGCGCGCGATCGTCAACGACGCCTTCGCGGTGGACAAGGAAGGCAAGCTGAACGTGGATCGTATCCTGGGTCTGCGGCGGCTTGATATCGCCGATCAGACCTGGAAGCAGGCGATGGAAGCGATCGGCAACGCGGTGCGGGTGGTCTCGTCGAAGCGATATCTGCGCTTCTACCGCCGCGCTGGCGCCGATCAGGACTTCGCGCAGTTGCCGCTCGATCTGGCGAGGGTGTGATGGCCAGCGGAACGACCAGGCGGGCGCGGATGCGCCGCGCGCGGCGGCAGGGGCGCGACGCGTTCATGCTGCTGGTGGGGTTTGGTCTGGTGACCGGCTGCGCGATCGGCGCCGGCTACCTGCTGTTCCTGGGCGGCCACGCCATGGTGCGGCTGGCGGGGCTCGGGTGATGGGCGCCCAGCCCCGTCCCTGGGACGATCGGCGCGCGATGCAGGCGAAGGTCCACATCGCGCGGAAAGAAATGGCGCTGGACGAGGGCACCTATCGCGCCCTGGTGCTGCGCATCACCAGCCGGGAGAGCACGGCCAGCGCCACCAACGCGGAGCTGGGCGCGCTGCTGGCGGAGATGAAGCGGCTGGGCTGGACGCCGCGCACCGGCAAGCGACACAGCCATCTGCCCAACGTACGGATGATCCACGCGATCTGGGCCGACATGCGGCCGCTGCTGAAGGATGGGTCCGACCAGGCGCTGCGCGGCTTCGTCGCGCGCCAGACGAAATCCCCGAAGAACCCGGCTGGCGTCGGCAGTCCGGAATGGCTGAAAGGCGCGGAGGCCAACAAGGTGATCGAGGGCCTGAAGGCGTGGCGCTCGCGGTTGATGCAGGCGCAAGCGAAGGAGAAGTGCAATGAGTGAAACCACCGCTGAGAAAAGCCTGCCGCTGGGCAAGACGTGCGGTGATTGCACTTCCATCATGCGGCCTACTGAGGCGGATTGCATAGCGAAGGTTTTGGCAGACCCGGGAGCTGCATACCGGGTGATGATCGAACAAGACGCCGAGATCGAACGGCTGCGAGCGGTGCTGGCGAGGTCGCGGACGTACATCGGCGGCGAACGCATGCAGCTACTGGAGAGCTTCTGCATCCTCGGTCCAGACGGTCCGCGCATTGAGACGCTGAGCGCCGATGATCGTGAGAACTTCGTCGCTCCAGTAGAGCGCCTTATAGCCAAAATCGACGAGGCACTATCATGAGCAACGACCTGACACAGATGACCGCGCTGTCAAAAGTGGAATGGGAAGCCGTGGCCATCCTGCGGACTGTCGGAAATTTGGCGATCCGTGGACTACCCACGGCGCTGCCCGGCCGAGTGCAGGCGGCGGTCGATACGGCAAACGCATTGCTCGATCGGACGCGGGGAAATCTCACATGAGCAAGAGCGCCGACCTCCCGCAGACGACCGACTCGATTTACACCAAGCCCCGGCTACCGCCGGTCCAGTGCGACTGGTGCATGGGCTACGGCGGCCTATGGCAGCCGCCGTGCCCGAAGTGCCACGGCATGGGGTTCATTTCCGCAGACGAGGTGTTCCACCAACCTCATCTCAACCAAATGGACGGGTCATGAGCGAAACCCCGACGAAGACGACCGAGGCGCCGGGATGGCTCTGTGATGAACCCGGCTGCCATGCGGCGGCAGCGATAGGCGTCGGCGGCCGCCGCGCCTGCTACCAGCACGCTCTGGAGCGAGGGAACGCCAGCCGGGCAGTGCGCGGGCTGCCCCCCGTCGTCATTACCGAGGAAGGGGAACTCCATGTCCGTCAATAACGGAGGTCCAATGAGGACGACCGAACAACTGCCGCCGCTCCATCTGGCGGACTCGCTCACCCTGGCACGAGCCTTGGTGGCGATGGACGAGGCGATCCGCGTGCTGACCGAGAAGCTGGGGCTGGACGCCGATACGGACCCCGACCTGCTCGGCGCGCGGTCGTCGCGCGCGGCGCTGGCGATCATCTATGCGCAGGAAACCCCGGTAATGCGCCAACGGCTGATTTCGCGCGTGTTGTACAACGAGATGGATGGCTGGCGCGCGACGGGGGCGAAGCATGGCTGATCCCGCGCTCACGTCCCAGGAGATCGAGTTCATGCGCGGCCTGCCATGCGTGGTGTCCGTCTCGCGCAACATCAAGGCGACCCCCGGGGATCTGCGCGTCGCCGCGCTGCTGAAGCGGCTGCGCGACAGGACCCTGATCACGTCGCGGTTCAAGGAGGTGAAGCACGGCGAGCCGATCCAGCAGGAAATCGATCTGACGATGGTCGGGATCGAGTTGCTGAAGCGCGTGCGGCCATGAGCCCCCCCGGCAAGACGGCCACCGACGGACGCCCCGGTCTCAAGATATCGAGCCGCCATCCTCTGATCGCTGATCTTGAAGCGCTCCGGGCCAAGCACGGACTGATTGGATGCGTGCTGATCGCGTTCGACGCAAAGGCTCATCGGACCAGCGAGACGGCTGCCGGAGAAACTCCTGGGTTTTTCGACGCGATGAAGCGGCTGGGCGATCAGATGCTCGCCCGGATCGACAACGGGGAGTTTGATGTATGAGCGCCCTCGGCAAGACGGCCACGGTGCAGCTGCACCAGCTACTGTCGCTCTCCGGCCTGGTCGATCTGCATGCGACGCTGCAGGCCGCCGGGTTCGTGCTGCAGCCGATCCGGATATCGCGGCGGCGGCGGGACGGAGTGTTTCCCTTGCGCCTCGTCTGGCGGTCCCGCCGCTCGATCGAACTGGTGGTGACGCTGAAGCGCACATGCCTGCTGCGGTTCGACGAGCAGACCGGGCAGATAGCCGCGCTGTGACCAATCAACCGCCCCCGCCGCCCGAGAGTCTCAGCCTGCTGATCGAGGTCCTCGGCCTCGACGACACACTGCGGCTGATCGAGGCGCGGGGCGGCACCAAACTGTGGGTTGCGCTGGGCGTCAACAATTCCAGCGAAAAGCTGCGCGCCGACCTGGAAGCCGAATTCGGCGAGGCGATGGCCAAGGCGCTTATCAGGGGCTTCGGCGGCGGCTATATCAGCGTCCCCTTGTGCAAGGACTGGCGAACCGCGCTATATGCGAGTCGCGGCCTGACGCACGCCGAGATCGCGCGCAAGGTCGGGCTGCATGCCGATACCGTCTGGCGCCGCCTGAAGCGCGACGCGCAATCGAACAGGCAGGTCGCCTTCCGCTTCTGATCATCGCCCCTGTTCCGATCACCGACCGACACGCGTCGGCGAATATGCGTCGTTTCGACGCCTCACACTCCGCTCCGCACTGACCACCGCGAGGCCACCGGCCCGCGGCATCACACATGGAGCGATGTGGACATGGACGTCGATTTTCGTGGCTGGGTGCGCCAGCCAAGCACAATCCTCGGTATCGGCACGATCCTGGGCCTGATCGCCTCGGCGCTCGCGGCCTATGAGGGCGGCAGCGTCTCGGCGATCATCGCCTTCGGCGGCGTGGTGTTCGGCGTCGTGCATCTGGTGCTGCCGGACAACAGCCAGGCCGCGGCGGATGCCCAGGCGCTGGCGATGGAAGTGGTGAAGGACACCGCGAACCACGCGCTGACCACGGCGCTGCCGCAGATCCTGCGCGATGCTCTGCGGTTTCTCACCGACCTGAAGCCTGCGAAGCCGGCGCCTGATCCTGCGGTAGCGCAGCTGGGGACGGGCACGGGCGCCATTGCATCGACGCTTGGCGCGCTTCTCCTGATGGTCGCTCTCGGTCTGTCGGCATGCAGCATGACCCCAGCGCAGAAGGCGCAGATGCAGACGGACATCCAGACCGTCGAGCAGGCGGCATGCCTGGTCGATGGGGTGGTGCAGCCGATCGCCGCGCCGGTGCTGGCCACGCTGGTGCCACAGGCATCCATTGCCGTCAGCATCGACAATGCGCTGGTGCATCCAAACGTGGTGAAGTTCTGCGCCAACCTGGGCGGCACGCCCGTGGCGGAGACAGCCACCGCCGCGCCGGTGGTGCCCGCGACCCCGGCCGCGCTGCCGGTTCCACCGATGCCGTCAGCCGTATCCGTGACGCCGATACCGACGCCGGCCACCGCAGCCACGCTGGCCGCACCGAACTGACGTGGCCGACAACGCCGACCGCGCGGCGGAGCAGCAGGGCGTTATCGAAAATGCCCTGCTGCTCCATCGCCCACGCCCGCCGCGGCGCCAGGTGTCCGGCAACGACTGTCTGGCGTGCGGCAAGGAAATCCCCGCCCAGCGGCTCGCGGTTCTGCCGAATGCGTGCCTGTGCGTGGCCTGCCAGGAAGATGCCGAAAGGACCATGGGCCAATGAACATGACGTGGTCGGATTTCGCCGCGATGACGGTGGTCGGCGGTTTCGTTATGGGCATCCTGTTCTGGACGCTGCGCGGCAGGCTGGCGAACGATTTCGTCACCAAGGCGGCGCATGACGACGCGGTGGAGCGCCTGGGCGTTGTCGAGACCCGCTTGCAGCTTATTCCCAGCCACGACGATTTCAACGGGCTCAGCGACAAGGTCGCCAATGTCGCGCGCGATGTCGCGGTGGGGAACGCCCACACGCAGGGGCTAAAAGAAAGCCTGATCCGCATCGAAAGGCAGTTGACCCTGTTCGTCAACGCACGGCTCGACTGGGAAAAACAACAATGATGAACCTGACGAAAGTCCTCGCCGAGGACCGGCGCCTGGCGATGCTGCGCACGCTGGCGGAGGTCCCGGGCTACAACCTGAACGAGGACATCGTCCGTCAGGTGCTGGAGCGGCTCGGCAGTCCCGGCGCCACGAAGGACCTGATCCGCGCCGACCTGCAATTCCTGGAGCAGCACGGCCTGATCCGCGTCGAAAAGATGCCGAAGGCCACGGGCGATCTGTGGATCGCGCATCTGCTCCTCGCCGGGCAGGATGTCGCGAACGGACGTCCGCACGCCGGCATCGCGCAGCTTCAGCCCGACGACTGATCCGATGACCCGCCCGTCGTCGATCGACACGCTCGAGCCCCGGATACAGTCCGAGATCGGCCGGCTGCGCATGCAGGGCTGCACCATCGACCAGATCGTCGCGCACCTTGCCACGATGCACGGGGTGACGACGGTCAGCCGCTCCGCCATGGGCCGGCACGTGAAGGGGCTGGAGCGCGTGGCCGAGCAAATCCGCCGCTCGCGGGAGGTCGCCACGGCGCTGGTGCAGCAGCTCGGCGATGCGCCCGAGTCCGAAACGGCGCGGCTGAACATCGAGATCATGCACAGCGCCATCCTGGACCTGAAGATGCGCTCGGCCGACGGCGAGGACGTGGACAAGGACGGCGCGGCGGCGCTGGCGGGGAACCCCGAGGGGATCATGCTGCTGTCGAAGGCGATCGACCATCTGTCGAAGGCGCAGAAGGCGAACGCGGATTTCGCCGCGCAGGTGGAAAAGCGGGCGGAGGACCGGACCAAGAAGGCCGCGGTCGCCGCCGTCGAGACGGTGACGAAGGCACGCGGGATCAGCGCCGAGACGGCCGACGCAATCAAGGCCGCGATCTTCGGCGTGAAGGCGGAGGCGCCGGCCCATGCCTGACCAATCCCTCGCCTTCGACGCCGACCTGTGCTCGTTCGTGACCGCCAGCTATGACCTGACGCCGACCCTGGTCGCCGGCGACGTGCGCGTGGTGCTGACCGAGAAGAACGGCATCACATTCGCCGCTTTCCCCGGCACGCGACCCGATCATTGGGAAGACTGGTTCACGGATTTCTCCGCGTGGCCGTCGCACCTGGTGGACCATCCCGAGGTCGGACGCTGCCACGACGGCGTCATCACCGGCGCTGAGGCGATCTTCCAGCAGTTCTTCGACGCCATGGTCCGTGCACCCCGCTTCATGATGGGCGGTCATAGCCTGGGCGGCGGCTTCGCGCTCGGCGTCGGCGCGCTGGGGAAGTCGCGCGGAATCGTGCCGGCGCGGCTGACCACCTTCGGCGCGCTGCGCGTGGGGATGGCGCCGTTCGCCGCGCTGCTGGCGCCGATCGAGGGGCGCCGCTACCGCAACGGCGACGATCCGGTGCCGGAGGCGCCATGCTGGCCGTTCCTGAACGACCGCGCCTGGACGCGGATCGGCAAGCCGGCATGGAACCCGATCGACGATCACGCCATCGCCGGCTACCAGGCCGCGCTGTCGGCCGCCCTGGTGCCGGCATGACAGCCGCTCTGCCTCCGGTCTTCCTGCCCTATCAGCAGCGCCTGTGGCACGCGATCGAGGCCAATCGCCTGGTGGTCGATGAGAAAAGCCGCCGCACCGGGTTCTCCTGGGCGCTGGCTGGGATTTCCGCGACCGAGGCATCCAAGAGCCGCGCCGATCACGGCCAGGATGTCCTGTATATGGGCTACGACAAGGAGATGACCCGCGAGTTCATCGACTACGTCGCGGAGTGGGCCAAGTCGCTGCAGGTCGCGGCGTCGGAGGTGCAGGAGTTCATCTTCACCGATCCGGAACGGCCCGAGAAAGACATCAACGCCTTCCGGATCAAGTTCGCGTCCGGCTTCGAGGTGATCGCCCTGCCGTCCGTCGCCCGCGCGCTGCGCGGCAAGCAGGGGCTGGTCATCCTGGACGAGGCCGCATTCATGGACGATCTGGAGGAAGTGCTGAAGGCGGCGATGGCGCTGCTGATGTGGGGCGGGCGCGTCGTTGTCGTCTCCACCCACAATGGCGAAACCAACCCGTTCAACCAACTGATCAACGAGATCCGCGCCGGCCGGCGTTCGGGCGTCGTGCAGCGGCTGACGTTCAAGGAAGCGGTAGCCGAGGGACTGTATCGCCGCATCTGCCTGAAGATGGGGATCGAGTGGACCCAGGAAGGCGAAGCCGCCTGGATGGCCGACATCTACTCGAAATACGGCGACAGCGCCGCCGAGGAACTGGACGTCATCCCCAACCCTTCCACCGGCGCCTATCTGACCGGCGTGCTGATCGAGGCGCGCAGCGTCCAGGGCATCCCGGTGCTGCGCTACACGGCGCCGGATGGCATGGGCACCTGGCCGGAGCATCTGCGCCGCGCCACGGTGCAGGACTGGATCGAGGAAAACCTCCGTCCCGTCGCTGATCGGATCGACCCGAAGGCGCTGCACGCACTGGGCGGCGACTTCGGCCGCATCCGCGACCTGACGGTGTTCTGGCTGCTGGCGATCACCACCAGCATGGTGCGCGACACGCGCCTGGTGATCGAGCTGCGGAATGTCCCGTTCGAGCAGCAGAAACAGATCCTGCACTACCTGCTGGACCGCGTCCGGTTCCGCGCGGTGAAGCTGGATGCGGGCGGCAACGGCGCCTACCTCGCCGAGGTGACGATGCAGCGCTACGGCGCCCGCGTCGAAGAGGTGCGGTTCACCGAGGACTGGTATCGCCAGAACATGCCGCCGATGAAGGCCGCGCTGGAAGACGCGATGGCCACGCTGCCGATGGACCGCGACATCCACACCGATCTGCGCAGCCTGAAGCTGATCCGTGGCGTGGCGCGGGTCGCCGATCGCACCCGCGTGGACGAGAAGGCGAGCCGCCACGGAGACGCCGCGATCGCGCTGGCGCTGGCCTATTGCGCGAGCTGTGCCGACCCGGAGGAATACGGCTATCAGGCCGCCGGCCCGCGCCAGGTGGAAGCCGAACACGCGTGGCGCGACCGGCCCGACGAGTGGGAAGACGAACGCGGAACAACCTCGGGCATGATGCCCGATCTTCGGGGGAACTGGGCGCGATGACCTTCGCCGCACCGGAACCCGACCCCGAGGAAGGCATGCGCGTCCACGCCGCGCTGGTCGCCGGCGACCGCGTGACCTGCGAGCGGCTTCGCTCGGCCGCCGCGCCACGCTCCTATGAGTTCGTCTTCCTGCGCCGCGATCCCGCGACCTTCGATACCGCCGATCGGCTGATGCTGACGCGCATGGCCTGGCACTACCGCCGCCGCCTGCCGTCGCATCTGCGGCCGACGACAAACCCCGACGATCCGATCGTGCGTGAAAGCGAGTTTCAAGATGGCGATTAGCGGCCTCTTAGACCAGTTCGGGAAACCGATCCCGCGCGAGCAGATCGCCGCGCTGAAACAGGAAATCAGTCCCGTCGGCGGTCAATACGCCCGGCCGCCATACACCGGCGACATCGCCTGGGGCATCAACCCGCAGCGCCTGGGCGCCATCGTCAAGGCGGCGAAGAACGGCAGCAGCTACGAGTGGTTCGTCCTGGCCGAGGAGATCGAGGAGCACTTCCCCCATTACGCCACCGTGCTGGGCAAGCGGAAGCGCCAGGTGGTGCAGATGCCGATCACCGTCGCGGCGGCCGACGAGAAGAACCCGGAATATCGCAAGCACGCCGAATTCGTGCGGGACTGGATCAAGACCGGCGTGCTGCAGCTGGCTCTGTTCGACATGGTCGACGCGATCGGCAAAGGCTTCTCCGTCCAGGAAATCATCTGGGAGCAGGAACCCGGGATCAGCCGGCCGGCGCGGCTGGCATATCGTCCGCAGCGGTTCTTCGAGTTCTCCTACGAGGACGGAAACACGCTCTGGCTGCGCAGCGAGAAGGGATTGGAGCCGCTACAAGATCACAAGTTCCTGGTGCACCGGCATCCCTACAAGAGCGGCAACACCGTCCGCGCCGGCCTGACGATGCCGGTGGCGTTCCTGTGGTGCTACGCCAGCTTCACGCTGAAGGATTGGGCGCTGTTCGTGCAGGCGTATGGGCTGCCGATCCGCGTGGGCAAGTACGGGCCGGGCGCGTCCGACGACGACAAGCGGGTGCTGTGGCGCGCGGTGTCGTCGATCGCCGGCGACGTGGCGGCGATCATCCCCGAAAGCATGACGATGGAATTCGTCACGCACTCGGACAAGGCCGCCGGCGCCGTGCTGTACGAAAAGCGCATGGACTGGCTGAACCGCGAGGTCTCGAAGCTCGTCCTGGGCGGCACGGCCGGCACCGAAGCGATCGCCGGCGGCCACGCGGTCGGCCGCGAACACCGGGCCGGCGAAGACGACGTCGAGAAGTTCGACGCCTTCCTGCTGAACGTCACGATCAACCGGCAGCTCGTCGCGCCGATGATCGCGTTCACGTTCGGGCCGCAGAAAGAATACCCGACGATCACGATCGGGCGTCCGAACGAGATCCCGATCAAGGATGTGGTCGAGGCCGTCGCCGACCTGGGCAGCATGGGCCTGAAGGTGAAGGCGTCGGAGATCCGCGAGCGGTTGGGATTGAGCAAACCGGAAGACGGCGACGAAGTGGTCGGCGGCGCGGCGGCTCCAGTGGAGAAGCCGGTGATCCCGACGCCCGCGAAGGCACTCCCGATGGATGGCTTCAGCCAGCGTCCGGCATGGCTCGGCGCCCTGATCAGCCGGCACAGCGAGGCACCGGACGACGTGCTGGACGCGCTGACCACGCGCCTTGCGGACGATGCGGCCGGCGCGATGCACGGGCTGACCGAACATGTGCGCGTCGCGCTCCACGCCGCCACCGACATGCGCGACCTGGCGAGCCGGTTGCACGATCTGAAACTGCCGCGCGCCGAATTCACCGAGGCGATGGCGCGCGGCATGGCCCTGGCCGAGATGGTCGGACAGGCCAGCCTGGTTGAAGAACTGAGGGGACAGAAATGAACACGCCTGCCGCTGCACCGCCGCCCGCATGGACGCTCGAGCGCCCGTGGCGGAACAACAACCCTGGCGACCTGCGCTGTCTGGCCGCCGGCCAGAAATGGAACGGCCAGACCGGCATCGATAACGCACCTGGTGGCCCTTTCGCGATCTTCGACAGCCGCACGATGGGCTGGCGCGCGCTGGCCGTCTGCCTGCTGACATATTTCGAGAAGGACGGATGCTACACGGTCGAGCGCATCATCGACCGCTATGCGCCGCCGGGGGACAACAACAACACGCCGGGCTACGTCGCCCTGGTGTGCGGACAGATCGGCGTGCAGCCGAATGGCCCGGTCAATCCGCACTCGCCGCCGACGATGCTGGCAATGGTCGGCGCGATCGCGCTGGCCGAGGGCAGCGCGCGCATCCAGTGGCCGGCGGCGGAGAAGCTGGCGGGCATTCAGCTCGCGCTGGGGATCGCGCAAGCGACGAAGGTGCCGACATGAGCACGGAGCCGGCGATCGGGCGGATCGTCGTATATGTCACAGATGTCGCGGGAGCGGTGAACGGCTCGCGGTTCCATCCCGCGATCATCACGCGCGTCTGGACTGACGATTGCGTCAACCTTGTTGTCTTCTTTGATGGGGAAGGACCCGGCGTCCGGACCTCGGTTCTAGGCTGGGCCATCCTGGGTAAAGGCGTCCGGAACGTCTGCGCGGGCTGGCGCTGGCCGGAGCGGGAGAATTTGACCCCGGGGGCCCTGCCGAGCGACCTGGACGCGGCGATCGCCGCCAAGCCGGGCGAGAAGGTGACAAAGGCAGCGATCGAGAGCCGGATCCGCGACGTCACCTATCTGCGGCTGAACGAGACGGTGACCTTGTGCAGCATCACGCTGGACAACGGCTATTCGGTGCGCGGCGAGTCGGCGTGCGTGGACCCCGCGAACTACGACCGGGAGATCGGCGAGGGGCTGGCCTACGGCAACGCGCTCAACAAGCTCTGGCCGCTGTTCGGCTTCCTGCTGGCCGAGGATCGCCACTGCCGCGCCCTGGTCACCCGGTGACCACAAAGGGCAAGCCGCGCGGCAACGCGCGGGGCAGCGGCTATGCCCGCAATGCCCACGACTGGTACGTCGAGCCGCCGCACGCCGTGCGCGCGCTGCTGGACGCCGAGCCGATCGAGGGCCGCGTGTGGGACCCGGCCTGCGGCCGAGGCACCATCCCGCGTGTGATCGAGGAACGCGGGATCGACGGCTTCGGCACTGACCTGGTCGATCGCGGGTTCGGCGGCGGCGGTATCGACTTCATGCGCCACAGTCCACCGTTGATGGACAACATCATCTGCAACCCGCCCTACAAGATCATCAACGCCTGGATCGATCGCGCGTTGAAGCTCACCACCAGGAAGGTCGCGATCTTCGCGCCGCTGACGTTCCTGGAAGGCATCAAGCGCGGGGCCTGGTTCCCGACGACGCCGTTGTCCCGCGTGCTGGTGTTCAGTTGGCGGGTGAACTGTCCGTCCGGCGAACTTGCGCCCGACTTCGATGCGCCGATTGAAGCCTGGGACAAGGGCACCTCCAAGGCCTACGCCTGGTTCATCTGGGACCATGCCCACGCCGGCGAAGCCCGCGTCGGCTTCCTGCGCCCACCGCAACGCCAGGCCGAGCGCCTGCCGCTCGCCGCCTGACCGATGGCTGATCCGATCCTCGAAGGCATCAGCCTCCCGTTCGAGGAGGCGATCGACTTCTTCCGTGGCAAGGCCCGCGTGCCGACCGCGCACTGGGACGACGTCTGGCGCACCGCGCACGCGCACAGCTTCATGGTCGCCGGCGCCGCCACCGACGCGCTGCTGGAGGATTTCCAGACCGCTATCGCCGGGGCGCTGAAGGATGGCACCACGCTTGCCACCTTCCGCAAGGTGTTCGATTCCATCGTCGAGAAGCATGGCTGGGACTACAACGGCACGCCCGGCTGGCGCAGCCGCATCATCTACGAGACCAACCTCTCGGCCGCCTATTCGGCCGGCCGCTACGCCCAGCTCACCGAGCCGGAGACGCTGAAGCATTTCCCCTTCTGGACGTATATCCACTCCGGCAGCAGCCATCCGCGCTTGCAGCATCTGGCGTGGAACGGCCTGACGCTGAAGGCGGACGATCCATTCTGGGCGAGCCACTACCCGCCGAACGGCTGGCGCTGCGGCTGCCGGGTCAGCGCCACCAGCGATGCCGGGCTCGGCCGCATGGGCAAGAGCGCCCCCGACACCGCGCCCCCGATCGAAACACGCGCGTGGCGCAGCCGCTCGGGCGTGGAGCACCAGGTGCCGGTCGGGATCGATCCGGGCTTCGACTACAATGTCGGGCAGGCGTGGAAGGAAGGGCCGAAGGCGCTGCCGGTGAAGGCGCCGAACTGGCGCTCGGTCGGGCCGGAACCCGAGGTGGAGCTGCCCGGCGGTGGCGACGGCGGACCCGACAACGAATGACGGGCGCGCGCATCAGCTTCACCCTCGACGACAAGGCGTTCGACGCCGGCGTGCAGAAGCTCGGCGGCGTGCTGCGCACCGGCACGATCCGCGCGATCGGCGTGGCGCTGGTGGAGACGGTGAACCAGCGCTTCGAATCCGCCAAGGACCCGTTCGGGCAGAAATGGGTGGGGCTGCTGCCGGCCTATGCGCTGATCAAGAAAGGCCCCGGTATCCTGCGCGCGAGCGGCATGCTGCAACGCTCGATCACCTTCGCCACCTCGGGGAACCAGGTCACCGTCGGCAGCAACCGGATCTATGCCGCCGTTCACCAGTTCGGCGCGACGATCAAGGCGAAGACCCCGAAGGGCCTGGCATTTAACCTCGGCGTCGCCGGGCCGGTCGGACCGAAGGGCGGCAAGAGCAAGACCGGGATCGTGCGGGTGCATGTCCAGTCGGTCACCGTGCCGCAGCGGCCGTATCTCGGGTTTGGCCCGAACGATCAGCGCGCGGTCATGGACGTCATCGCCAAGGAGATCAGCGCCACTTTCGGCAGTTGACGGGGCGCATTGAGGGCGATCAATCATCGCGGCACGACACGCCGAGTCGCCCCGCTGGATAATGGACGGATAAGAGAGCTAAGAATGGGGTTAAGAGAACCTCCACGGTGCACCCGGTATGTCGGCAGCCACCCTATCCTCACGCTGCCGTGCGCGCCCCTATGCGTTCATGTGCGCGCCGCCCGCGCGAGGAAGAAAAGCCGGCTGACCGACGCGCGTCGGTGAATGTGCCGCCGGGGGGCTGCCTACCTTCCCGTCATGCTGATCGCCCGTCACCACGTCCTGCTGCCTGAAGGTGTGCCCGAGTGGGTGCACCTGGTGCCCGCTGGCACCTTCAAGGGTGTGGACGGGCGCGGCCCCTATAAGCTGACCGACGCCCAGGCGGTCATCGCCGCCAGCATGGCGAACGGCGAAAAGCCGGCGATCGACGAAAACCATTCCATCGATCTTGCCGGCGCTTCCGGCCAGCCCAGTCCGGCCCGTGGCTGGATCGTGGCGATGGAAGCCCGCGCCGACGGCATCTGGGGCAAGGTCGATTGGACCCCGCCCGGCGTCCAGCTGATGACCGAGCGCGCCTATCGCGGCATCAGCCCCGTCTTCGAAGCCACCAAGGACGGCGCCGTCCTGCGCATCCTGCGCGCGGCGCTGACGAACGCCCCCAACCTCGCAGACCTTCACAAGCTTCATCATCGGGAGACAGGAATGGACCTGGTCAAACTTCGTGCCGCACTCGGCTTGCCCGAGACAGCGGACGAAGCGGCGATCCTGGCGGCCGTCACGGCCAACCACCAGGCAATCACCGCGCACGCCCAGCAGATCGGCACCATCGCCACCGCCGTCGGCCTGGCGCCCACCGCGCCAGTCACGGACGTGGTGACCGCGCTGCAAACCCAGCGCGCCAACGCCACCAGCGTGGAGCGGATGGCGGCGACGATCACCAGCCTGGAAACCCAGGTCGCGACGATGCGCAACGACACCGCCCGGCACGCCGCCGAGACGTTCGTCGATGCCTCGATCAAGGCCGGCAAGCCGATCGTCGCGCTGCGCGATCACTACATCGCCCGGCACATCGCCGATCCGAAGCCGGTGGAAACCGAGATCGCCGCCATGGTCTCGATCAACACCGCCGGCAACGCCGTCGTCCTGAACGCGCAGAACCCGGATGGCGGCGGCGACGGGCTGACCCCGACGGACAAGGCGGTCGCGACCAAGATGGGTCTCGACCCGAAGAAGTTCGCCGAGTTCAAGAAGACGCACTCCACAACCACAGACGGGAGGGCCGCATAAGTGGCACTGACAGCGGGCTATGGCCCATCGCGCCGCGGCGCGCCGCCGACCGCCGGCATCTTCGGTTACCCGGTGGCGGCGGGTGAACGGATCTGGCGCGGTGGCCTGCTGGCGCTGAATGCCGCCGGCAGCTGCCAGCGCATCCAGACCAGCGGGTCTGTCGTGTTCCACGGCCTGGCGAGCAAGGACTACGACAACAGCGCCAGCTCCGCCGTCAGTCCGATCGGCGCCGTGGAGGGTCTGAAGGGCAGCTATGCCCTGACGGTGCCCGCCGCGACGGTCAGCAACATCGGCGCCGCGGTCTACGCCACCGACGACAATACCCTCACCCTGACGGTCGGCAGCAACCTGCAGGTCGGCACCCTGGCCGGGATCGAGAACGGCCAGACCTACGTCAAACTCCTCGGGAGCTAACACTTCATGGAAATCACATTCCCGGCGCTCGCGAGTATCAACGACGGCATCTCGATGTCGTTCAACAGCCAGCTCTACGCGACTGGCACGCGCTACGACGCCTTCACCTTCCAGTCGAGTTCCTCCGGCGCGGCGGAAATCTACCCGCGCCTCGCCGAACTCGCCGGGCTGCGCGAATGGCTCGGCGATCGGGTGGTGCAGAGCCTGTCGCAGGTGAGTTTTACGATCACGAACCGCCTGTTCGAGCAGACGATCTCCATCGCGCGCACCGACATCGAGGACGACAAGTTCAGCATGCTGGCACCCGTCGCCGGGCAGATGGGCCTGAATGCCGGGCGGCTGCCGGACCTTCTGATGGCCGGCCTGCTGAAGAACGGCCATACGACGCCCTGCTATGACGGGCAGAACTTCTTCGACACCGCGCACCCGGACTACACCCCCATAGGTGGCTCCGCGTCGAGCCTGAATTACGTCGCCGGCGGCAGCCCGGTCTGGTACCTGTTCGACGTCAGTCAAATCCTGCGGCCGACGATTTTCCAGCGCCGCCGGCCGTTCGCGGTCATCCCGAAATTCTCGATGACGGACCAACAGGTGTTCTGGAACAAGGAATTCGAGTGGGGCGTGGATGGGCGCTGCAACGCCGGCTTCGGCATCTGGCAGCTCGGCTATATGTCGCAGGCGCCGCTGACGGTGGAAAACCTTCTGGCGGCTCGCGCGGCGATGGCCACCTATCGCCGTCCGGACGGCGCGCCGATGGGCATCCGCGGGACGCTGCTGGTCACCGGCAGCGGCAACTACCCGATCGCCAAGGCGCTCGCCGAGGATGCGCAAATTCCCAACACCTATTCCAGCACCTTCGTCGCGGGCACCACGGTCGGGCTGTATCCGAACCCGGCGCGCGGGATGTTCACGACGCTGGAAAACGAGTGGCTGAACTGACCGTCTGACTGACGGCATCTGGGTGCGCCGCCTGTGCGGCGTATCGCCTGAACCAAAGGAGTGTTCCGTTGCAGCAGTATCACGTGATGTGCGCTCGTCCCGGCATGAACCGGGGCGGCCGTTCCAATCCGGCCCATGCGGCCTACGAGCCGGGCGCCCACACGCCCGCGCAACTACGCGATCTGATCGCCGATCCGCACATCAGCGTCGTCGTCGGCCACAAGCTGACCGAGGAGCACATCGTCGCGCTGGAGCACGAGGCGGCGAAGGCTGAGCCCGAGAAGGCCAAGGCCGCTCCGGCCAAGGCCGCGAAAGCCTGACATGGCCTACGCGACGGTCAATGACATGATCAACCGCTTCGGCGCGACGGAGATGGTCCGGCTGACCACTCCGTCCGACCAGGAGATGGATGGCGTCGTCGCGACCGTCGCGGAGACCGCGCTGAACAGCGCCGGCGCGATCATGGATAGCTATATCGGCCGCCGCTACCGCGTGCCGATGGACGTGCCGCCGGCCGTGGTGACCGACACCTGCTGCGACATCGCCCGCTTCAAGCTGTCCAGCGGCGACCAGAAGACCTGCTCGGAGGAAGTGCGCGTCCGCCACAAGGATGCGATGGACTGGCTGCGCGATGTCTCGGTGGGCAAGGTGGTGCTGGAACTGGATGAGGTCGCCGCCGGCGACGAGAGCCACGCCCAGGTCTCCACCGGGCGCCCGCCCATGTACGGCGGCTTCTGATGGCGGGCGTCAGCATCACCCGCCAGGGGCCGCTGGAGCAGATCGCGAAAGCCATCAAAGCCCGGCTGGAGCTAGCGTTCCCGCCCAAGGTGTTCACCCATCGCTGGATGCCGGCCCGCGTCGATCGCGAGGTGTGGCGCCGGCTGACCGAGCGGCTGCCGCTGGTCGCCATCGGCTTCAACCGGTTCCATCGGGCGCAGACGACCGGCGCACTGAACGTCCTGTCGGACTGGTCGGTCTATGTGGCCACGAAGAACGAACGCGGCCAGGAAGGCCTGCTGTTCGGCGACGACTTCGCGCCGGGCCAGCTCAGCCTGATCCAGGTCGCCGCCGCCATATTGCACGGGTTCACGCTGCCGGGCCTGGGATCGATCCAGGTCAACGATGCTGCCTCGGCGTTTATCGAGGAAGGCCAGGACCCGAACCTCGGCGTCGGCGCGATCGAGCTGACCGTGAAGGCCGACCTGTCGCTGGCGAACCTGCTGACCGGCGATGACCTGACGCCGGCCACGCTGGCGATGCAGCAGATCCAATGGACCTTCGGCGCCGACACCGGCGCCGACCTGACCGACACCATCACCAACACGGGGACATCATGAACCGCATCACCGTCCAGCCCGGCGGCGCCGATCGCCGTGTCGCGGTCGAGAACCTGAAGGGCACCTATTTCGAGCAGGGAGTGCCGCGCGAGGTCTACGACACGCCCTATATCCGGAAGTGCCTGGCATGCGGCGACCTGGTCGAAGTGCCGGCCGCCACCGCGCGGCCGGCGACCCCGGTCGCATCCGCCGCCGCCGCGACGAAGGGGGAATAGTCCATGTCCGGAACCGTGCAGCCGAACATCACGTTCAACGAAATCCCGGCGAACTGGCAAGTCCCCGGCTCCAAGGTCGAGATCCGCCCGAGCTACCAGCAGGTCGGCATCCTGGCGATGCCGGCGCGCTGTCTGATCATCGCCCAGATGACGCCGTCCGGCACCGCGATCCCGCTGACCGTGTATCCGAACATCACCACCGCCTCGGCCGCGCGCGCGCTGGGCGGCCCGGGCAGCATCGTCGACGGCATGGTCGCCGCGCATCTGGCGACCAACCAGACCGTGCCGCTGGACATCATCTGCGTCGTCGATGGCTCGGGATCGGCCAAGGCGGTGTGGACGCTGACGTTCGCCGGGCCGGCTACCGGCAACGGCACGCCGCCGATGAATATCGCGGGGCAGCGCGTCACCATCGGCACCATCGCCGGCGACATAGCATCGGTGGCCGCCACCGAATGGGCCGCGGCGATGAACGCTCTCCCCACGCTGCCGCTGGTCGCGACCGTCACGGGTGCCGTCGTCACCGCGACAGCGAAGAACGCCGGCCTCGCCGCCAACGATATCCAGTTCGTGCAGAACCCGGCCGACGGCGACGTGATGCCGGCCGGCCTGACGATCAACGTCGTGCAGACGGTGCAGGGCGCCACCAACCCCGACACCACCGCCGCGTTGGCCCTGGTGCCGACGCGTTGGTACACCGACGTCGGCATCGCCTGGCAGGACACCACCAACGTCGCCGAACTGGCGGCCGAATGCGAGCGCCGCTACAACGCCATGGTCCGGCTGGACATGCGCGGCCATGTGCCGTTCACCGGCACGCAGGGCCAGCAGCTTACCAAGGCGGCAGCGGCGAACGCGCGGTTCATCTATTCGTCGCCGCTGACCGCGCCGCAGTCGCCGCCCTGGGCGATCGTTGGGTCCGTCATGGGTGCGGTGGCGCAGGCGCTGATCAACGACCCCTCGCGCCAACTCAATCAGATCGCGTTGCCCGGCATGCTCGGCCCGGTGCCGGCGAACGTGCCGACCGAGGCGCAGCAGGAGATGCTGCTGACCGGCGGCTGCTCGGTGTTCAACGTCGCGCACAACGGCACGATGTCGATCAAGCGCTACTATTCCACCTATCTCACCAACGCGCAGGGCATCGCCGATCCCGGCTGGACCGGCGACATCATGATCGCCGCCGTCGCCACCGCCATCCGCTATGATTGGCAGACCTATGTCTATCTGCTGTACCCGAACATGAAGCAGGCGCCGGACGGCAGCCTGGCGGCGGCGGCCAACACGAACGTCCTTACCGCGAGAATCCTCAAGGGCAGCTGGGCGGCGCGGATGATGGTCTACGCCAAGAACGCCTGGGTCGTGGACGAGGTGAACCAGGCGAAGCGATCTATGTTCATGATCAACGCCAACGACCCGAACCGGATGGACCAGCAGCTTTTCTACACGCGCATCGGCAACAATATCGTCGATGCCGGCGTGCTCAGCTTCAACGTCGGCGGGGAGTAAGCCACCATGTTGTTTGGCGTTATGGAGTCATCCTGGCTGGGGAATGACGTTCCGCTGAAGCCGGGGTCCACCTTCACCCTGGGCGGGATGTCCAGCAAGCCGCAGGTAGTCGGGGGCACCGTGGATTTCTCCAACGCCATGGAGGCGTCCGAGGTCAAGCTGAAGGTCCCCGTGCAGAAGGGTGTGCCGATCACCACCACCTATGTCCGCGGCGTCGCCGGCGAGCTGCAGGTGCGGTGCGACAGCGGCCAGACCTTCACCTGGGAGAACGCCTTCATCACCGGCGTCATCCCGGTCACCTCCGGCGACAGCAGCGAGATGGAAATCACCTTTGGCGGCGGCACGCCGCTGGAGACCTGAGCCATGGAGACCCCAATCCGTATCGGCGACATCGCGCCGGATATCTCGGTTCCGATGCTGAGCGACGGCCCGGCGATGGATCTGCCGCCGAACGCCGTGCTGAACGCGGACGGCAGCGTCACGCTGACGCTGGAGTATCCGAAGACGCTGAAATTCCGCCAGCCTGGTTCCGACCAGGTGGTGCGCGAGGAGCCGGTCGACAGCCTGACGCTGCGCCGCCTGAGCGGCGTCGACGTGCGCAAGATGATTGGCGCGAAGAACCCGACCGCGATGGCGCTGGCACTGGCCTCGGGCCTCGGCGCCGCCAAGCTGCACCTGTTGCAGCAGATCATGGACGCCCGGGACGATTCCGCCGCCAACGAGGTGGTGGGCGAGCTGCTCGGCGGCATGAAGATGGGCCTGCCGGAACACGCCACGGAAACGCCGGACGGCGTCACGCTGCCGCTATGGCAGCCGGTGGCGGACGAGGAAGGCACCATCCACACCGATGTGCAGTTCAAGCGCCTGACCGCCGCGCAGCGCCGCCAGGCGGCCGAGGCGCCGAACCTGCTGGACTGGGGTGTCGCGCTCGCCACCGGCATCACGCCGAAATCGGCAAAATTCCTGGTGGATGCGATGGATGGCGCCGATGCGATGGCGGTCAACCAGGTGATCCTTTTTTTGTGCGGGAGTGGCCGGCGGAGTTCCAGGTAACCCTGGGCGCGATCGGCGGCCACTTCAGCTTCTCGAAGGCCGAACTGGATAGCCTGACGCTGCGCGAGACGGGCTTCTGGCTCGCGTGCATGTCGGAATATCTAAAGAAGGTGAAGGCAGCGCGGCAATGAGCACCAGCATGAAAGCGGCCTTCACGCTGACGCTGGAAGACAAGCTGTCGGCTGGGCTGGACCGCATCAAAAAGCAGTTTGACGAACTGCGCGGCAAGGGCAACCAGCTGACCCTGGGCAAGCTGGAGCGGGGCGGTGATTTGCTGCGTACGCTGACCCAGGAAGTGCGTGGCCTCACGTCCAGCCTGCGCACTGTATCGGCGACCGCCGACCGCGCCTGGGCGTCGGTCAAGCGGATGGGTTCGGCGACCGCGAACTGGGGACGAAATACCTTCGGCAAGAGTAGCAACATCGGCGCGATGCAGGCCGCCGCCGCCGGCTATTCGGTCTATGGACCATTGGAATCGGTCTCCGAACTCAGCAACACGCTGCGCCATAGCGCGATCACGGCGCACCAGTATGGACCGGACGCCGACCGGATGATGGCGTCGCAACGCGCGCTCTATACCGGCACCGCGATCAACACCGCACAGGGCAGTCACGCGATCGCCGAGGCCGGCTTCTGGATGGCGCTGACCGGCATGAGTACGCAACTGGTCGAGAAGCTGGTCCCGCTGAGCGCGAAGATCGCCACCGCCTACAATACGCAGGTCGGCGACGCGGCGAAGACCGCCTTCGGCCTGAATTACTCCATGGGCATCGGCGCCCCGGATATGGAGCGCGCCCTCGGGATGCTGGCGCTGCTGGGCAAGCATGGCCATTTCCTGTTCGCCGACCAGGCGAAGTCGATGCCCGGCATCACGGCGGCGGCGCAGTTGAGCCACATGACCGGCATGGGATCGCTGGAAGAGATCGGCGCGGCGATGCAGATCAGCATGAAGGTGGTCGACCCGGCGCAGCCAAATATGGCGGCGACGAACCTGGAGACATTCCTGCGCCAGATCCAGCAGGCGCGGGAAGACAAGGTGTTCGAGAAATATGGCGTCGATATCGACGGCGTGCTGATGACCGCCGCCGGCAAGGGGATCAGCCCGATGGAGGCGATCCTCAGCAAGATCAGGCAGATCCAGGATCGTGAGGCGAAGGCCCATCACATCACTGATCCGGGTCAGCGTGCGCAGAGCGACACCGCCATCCTCAACCATCTGTTCCGGTCGTCGGAGGCCGTGACGTTCGCGTCGGCGATGCTGCACAACCTGGAGGAATACCAGCACCTGAAGGAGATCGCGCACGACGTCACCACCGACATGATCGACAAGGATTTCCACGAGGCGATGCGCGACGTGAACAGCCAGATGAAGCTGTTCCATGAGGAAACGACGCAGCTTGTCGATCGCCTGGGCTCCGGCTTCGAGCCGGTGCTGCACCTGGTCAACAAGGGCCTGCTGGGCCTGATCCATGGAATGGATTGGCTCGACAAGAAGATGCCCGGCCTGGGCAATGGCGTGCTCGCCTTCGGCGGCGGGTTGCTGGTGGTGCTGGCCGCGATCGGCGCGATCGGCTTCGTCGCCCCGGCCGTCATTGCCGGGTTCGAACTGATCGCCGGCCTGGTGGGGGTGCTTCTCACGCCGATCGGCCTGATGGCGGGGGCGATCGCCGCGTTGGCCGTGGCTGGCTACGAGATCTACGACAACTGGGATGAGGTCGTGCCCGTGCTCAAGGAGTTCGGCGACGCAGTCGGCTCGGTGTTTTACGGCGCGATGGACACAATACACGACTGGATGATGAATGGCCTGCAGGCGGCGGGGAACGCCTGGGACGACATGGTCACCAAGGTCACGTCCAACGACACGGTGAAAGCCGCGCTTGGGTTGCTGTCCACCGCCTGGGATGGCGTGAAGACCGCCGCGCAAACTGCGTTCAATGCCATGGATGGCTTTGAAGGCGGCAGGATTTCCCAGGTTTTTGGCGGTATCCGCGACATCGTCAAAGAGATCGCCGATGCGCTCAAAGCCATCGGCGACTACTTCGCTCCGAAGGACATGACCGAGACCCTGCTCAATCCAACGGGCGGCGACGGACCGGGTGGCTCGAACCTGGCGCTTGGCCATACGTCGGTCATTGACTTCATCTTCCACATGCCGGACGGCGTCACGGGCAAGGCTGGGGCGACGCCTCCTGGCGTCAGGGTGACGACAGCTCCCAACCCCGGCCCAACGACCAACCGGCACTGACGATGAGCCTGTTCAGCATCATCGGCCTGTATGAGGAGATGCTGCTGGAAGGCAGCTATCGCGGCATCGGGTTTTCCCATGTGTCAGGCGACGACGAACCCAGCCGGCGCGTCCTGGCGTTCCTGTTCCCCGGCCAGGACATCACCGTCTTCCAGGACCTCGGCCAGCTCGACGGCGACATTGTCGTCGCCGGCATCGTCTCCGGCGACGACTATGTGCATCAGGTCGACCGCCTACGCGCCGCGCTCCAGACGCCGGGCCCGGCGACGTTGGTCAGCCCGTGGCACGGCACGCTGCAGGTCGTGCTGTCGCCGGGCAAAACGCCGAAGTTCGTCTTCAAGGCGGAGCAGCTGCGCATCGCGACGTTCACCGCGACGTTCCGCCGCTACACGCCGAAGCTGAAGACGCCGCCGGATACGCTCCAGGGGTTGCTGGACAGTCTGGCGGACATGCGCACCGCCGCCTACGCCATGCTGGCCAGCCTGCTGGCGCCGATCGCGCTGACCCTGTCCGCCGTTAGCCAGGTCGAAAGCCTGGTGGGCGAGGTCGCCACCGTCCTCGGCTCGCTGGTCTCGTCCTGCGTGAACCCCTCGGTCGGCATCGCCGGCAGCCTGCCGATCGGGCTGCTGTCCAGCATCGGCAGCGCGCCGTTCGACGCCACCTATGCCGGCACCGTCGGCAACCTGCTGTCGGGGCCGAGTGCTGCGATCGGCGGCACCACGACGCCCTCGATGCCGAGCGCGATGGCGCCGGGCGGATCGACGGCGACGCCGGTGCCGGTGGACGGGCGCATCACCGCGGCGATGCTGCTGTCCGCCTCCAGCCAGATCGGCACCGCGACGCTGTCCGCCGCGCCGATCCAGATCCCGCCGGGACCGGCGCTGATCCTGTCGGCGCAGATGTTCCTGCTGGCCGACGCCGCCAGCGCCGCCAGCGCGATCGGCTTCGACAGCCAGCAGGAAGCCATGACCTGGCGCGACCAGGTTGGCGGCGCCTACGATGCCGCCGTGCTGGCCGCCGCCGCGCTGGTGCCGTCGTCGCCGACCCCCGCCGCCGCGCTATGGCGCGCGCTGATCGCCGCGAAATCGGCCTGGATCGCCGACATGAACGCCGCCGTCGGCCGACTGCCGCCGGTGGAGATGTTCACGCCGCCCGTGGCGGCGTCGGCCTGGCTCTACGCGCAGTATCTCGCCGGTGACGATCCCAGCGCGATCGTCGCCACCTGGCGCGACCTGGTGCAGCGGAACGGTATCTGCCATCCCGCCGTCCCACCGCCCGGCCCGCTGGAAGTGCTGGCGTGACCAGCGTCGTCACGGTCAAGATCGCCAACCAGGTCTTCACCGAGGTCACCCGCCACGTCATCCCCCGAGACGTGCGCAACGTCGCCGGGACGTTTCAGCTCACGATCGTGGACGAGGCGCGCATCCGCAACGCGCTGATCGCCCAGATCGGCCAGCCGACGCGGAATGCCCCGATCAAGGCCGGAGATCCGATCAGCATCGCGATCGACAACGAGGTGATCCTGGTCGGCTGGATCGAGCAGCCGCATTTCACCTGGGCGGCCGACCGGCTGGAATGCCACATCTCCGGCCGCGACAAGACCGGCGACCTGGTGGAGTGCGCGGCGCTGCCGAGAGGGCCGACCGAGTTCCGCGGCGTCGATCTGTTGCACGTCGCCAGTCTGGTCTGTGCCCCGTTCGGCATCATTCCCCGCGCTGACGTCGATATCGGCGCGCCGTTCGATCGGCTGAGCCTGCACAAGCACATGACGGCGATGGCGTTCCTGGAAAGCGCGGCGCGGCAGCGCGCCATCCTGCTGACCAGCGATGGCGTCGGTGGCCTGGTGCTGACCCGGGGCGGCGCCACGCGCGCGCCGGCGCCGCTGCGGATCGGCGACAACGTCCAGGTCGTCGAAGCCGAGGACGACTGGACCAGGCGCTTTTCCGATTATTTCGTCATGCAGGACACGGCAAAGAAACGCGCCGGCGGTCCGGCGATGGACCATACCGCGACCCCGCTTTCCAGTGCGCCAACGCCGTCGCCCACGCCGGCCGCCAACAGCGCGGCCGAGGCAACGGCGATCGGCACCGTCGGCCATGCCACCGACCCGGAAATCACCCGCTGGCGCCCGACCGTGCGCCTGACGCGCAGCCAGTCCGGCATGAGCACGGTGCAGGAGCAGGCGGAATGGATGTGCCGCGTTGCCAAGGGCGATGCCCAGGGCGTGCGGATGACCGTGCTGGGCCATCGCGCCGGGCCACGCAACATGCTGTGGCGACCGAACCAGGTCTGCGCCGTCTGGGACCCATATTCCGACATCGACCGCGACATGCTGATTGCCGGGGTCGAATTCCTGAACGACGAAGGCGGCCAGCGGACGCAGCTGCACGTCGTCGGCGTCACCGCTCTCGACCGCATCAACGAGGCCGATCGGAGGCGCAGCGGCAAAGCCAGGAAGTCGAAGCCTAATCTGGATACCACGGCGACGCCGCTGAACGCGCCATAGGAGGCAGCATGGAAGACGCATTCGATGCCCGTGCGATGCTGCGCAAAGGCGTGGTGCAGAGCATCGACGACACCGGCGAAGTGCAGACCGTGACGGTGCAGACCAGCACCGGCGCGACCTACAGCGGCATCGAGGTCATCCAGCTATTCGGATCGGCGAACCTGCCGCCGACCGACGGGGCGATCGCCTATCTGTTCTGCGTCGCCGGCGACCCGGCGAACATGGTGGCGCTGTTGGCGAATCCGTCCGCGCGGTTCGGTGGCCTGGCGCCCGGCGAACAGGTGATGTATGGCGCCGACGGCTCGCGCGTCGCCATCCGCCAGGGCGGCACGATCGAGATCCTCGGCGGCAACCAGGTGACGATCGCCGCGCCCGATGCCAACATCACCGCCACCGGCACGGTGACGGTCGCCGCGCCTTCGGTCATCATCAACGGCGTGACGGTCACCGCTTCGGGCATCACGCTGGGCGTGGCCACGACGATCGACGGCAACCTGACCGTCAACGGCAATATCCACGCCACCGGCATAATCACCCCCTGACCGACACGCGTCGGTGACTACGGGTTTGCGCGCGCGCGTAGCCTGCGCGTCATGGCCTTCATCGACACCGCCCTGTCCTACGACCCGGTGCGACGCCGCTGTGACCTGCTGTTCGACGGCACGGACCTGGTGCTGGACGACACGCCCGTCACGCCGGTGCTGCTCTGTGTCGGCCTGGATCGCCGGGCGCACAGCGACGATGAACTGCCCGACACCACGGCGCAGGGCTACGCGCCCGCCACGCTGAACGCGCGGCGCGGCTGGTGCGGCGACTGCCTCGACAAGCTCGGCCGTCTCGCCGGCAGCCGCCTGTGGCTGCTGAAGCGCCGCAAGCAGGATGAACCGACGCGCCTGCTGGCGGAGAACGCGCTGCGGGAGCCGCTGGAGCAGCTCGCCAACGATCGCGGCTGGCCGATTTCCGCCATGGCCCGCTGGGTCGCCCCTGGCGTCCTCGGGTGGCAGGCCACGGTCCAGCGCACGACCATCGCCATCAATCAGGCGATCGCCTGATGCCGTGGCCGATCCCACAGCCGGGCGAGGTGTTCGACCGCGCCGCGTCGACCTTCGAGGCCGAGTTCGCCCGGGTCTATCTGCTGAAGAACCCGAACGCGTCGCCGTCGGACGTGCGGGTCGATGCGCGTTCGGCCTACTCGCAGCTCGCGATCTACGGCCGCGTGACGGACCTGTCCGTGCAGGATCTGTGGTTCTATCAGGCGCGGCTGGCCGACGAGCTGATGGCGGACCGCGCCGTCGATTGGCTACCCCGCCATGCCGCGATCTGGAATACGCCGCGGATACTGGCGTCGCCCTCAGTGGGAAACCTCATCTTCGCCAGCGTCTCCGGTGTCGCGGTGCCATCCGGCCTGGCGCTATCGATGCCGGGTGGCCTGACCTATGTCACCACCGCCGCCGTGACGATCGCACCGACCAGCACCGCCTCCATCCCCGTCGCCTGCACCACGGCGGGATCGGCCGGCAGCCTGCCGGCGAACACCGTGCTGAACGTCGTCTCCCCGCTTGGCGGCCTGACCACGCAGACGGCCACCGTCGACTCCAATGGGTTGACGGGAGAGGACGCGGAAACCATCGACGCATGGCGCGGCCGCATCCTGGATGCCATTCGCAACCGCGGCTCCGGCGGCAACGCCAACGACTTCGAACGCTGGACGAAGGCAGTGATGCCGGGCGCGCTTGTCAAGGCGATGTCGCCGGGCACCGGCCTGATCACCGTCGCCTTCGCGATGCCGGCCGGCCAGACCTGGCGCGTGCCGACGGGGCCGGAGATCGCCACCGTCACGGCCTATCTGAACGATGCGCAGAACCGCAAGCCGCTCGGCGCGCCGGTCATCGTCGTGGTCGGCGCGACGCTGCAGCCGGTGGCCTTCAGCCTGCATCTGAACCCCGACACCACCGCCAAGCGCGCCGCCGCCATCAATGCGCTGACGTTGCAGATCCTCGCCGACGCGACGATCGCCGCCACGCTCTACATGAGCCGGATGGATGCCGCGCTGGAGAACGCCGACGGCGAGTTCAGCCATGAACGCGCCACCCCGTCGGCCGACGTCACCGCCGCCGCCACGACCCTTTCCATCATCGGCACGGTGAGCTTCACATGACGCTCCAGCCGCCCCGTTCCACCGACCAGGCGCAGCGCGGGCTGCTGGCGCTGCTGCCCGACGGATGGGCGGCCACGCGCGATCCCGACGACTATGAGGCTGCGCTGTTCCGCCCGCTCGCGGCCGAGTTCGCCACGATCGAGGCGTCCGCCTTCTCCATGCTGCCGCAGATCGACCCGCGCCACGCGCCGAACCTGTTGCCGGACTGGGAACGCATGCTCGGCCCCGACCCGTGCATGGCGTCGAACCCAATCACCGACACCGCGACGCGCGGTAATCTGGCCTATGCCAAGCTGACCAATGCCGGCACCATCTGCGCCGGCTATTTCGAGCGTCTGGCGCTGTCGGTCGGCGAGACGATCACGATCACAGAGTTCCCGGCGTCGATCTGCGGGATGTCTAGGTGCGGCGACGCGCTTAACCCGCCGCCGGGCCAGTGCAACATCCTGGTGACGCTGCCGACGACCGTGGTCGCAAAGGCGATCTGCGGGGTCAGTACCTGCGGCGACAGCCTCGGCACGTTCGATCATTCCGTCATAGAGTGCGTCATTCGCGAGGGCGTGCCGCTCTTCGTCACTCCCTATTTCTCTTACACGGGTTAGAGGCCAATGGACCGCATCAGCGCTGCCAATTATGCGACGGTTGGGGGTCTTCGGATGTTCCAGGACCCAAATTTGGGCGCCAACACCGAAGGCACCGGCCTGAATGCGTTGTGGCACACCGGCGCCCAGGAAAGCATCCTGGCGTCGGTCGAAGGCACCGGCCAGGTACCCACCGACGCCGACAACACGCAGCTGTTCAAGGCGATCAAGCGGCTGGCTGGCGGCAATCTCGCCGTCATCGTAGCGTCCCGCGCTCTGACCCCGGATAACGCCGGCCTGGTGATCGTCAGCGCGGCGGCTGGCGCGATCGCGCTGGAGCTGCCGCTCGCCGGGAGCGCAGGTTGGACGCCGCTGAAGTTCATTTTCGTTCGCGTTGACAACACCGCGAACGCGGTGACCGTCACATTCCAGGGCGGTGACACAAATATCCTCGGTGGCACGACGCCATTCGTCGTGCCGCCGGCCGGAGCAGCCCCGGGCATCCTGACGGTCGTGGGCGACGGCTACGGCAACCATTGGGCGAGTTTGACCCCGAGCCTCGGCTACGCGCTGCTCGCCGGCTCGTCCTCGCAGGCATTTAATGTCGCAGATGCCGTAACCGCGACCGAAGCGGTGGCGCTGGGACAGATCAACGCCCCGATGTCAGCTATGGCTGCGAATAACGGGACCAACACCACCCTCACGGTGAGCGTTTCGTTCACCGCTCCGGTGCCGGGTGCTCTGATTGCGATCGCCTCACGCAACAACGAGTGGCAGGCGGCCTCGGCTAGCTCAACGAGCCTGTACATAAACGGCTCGCTCGTGGACTCCGACAACACTGAGGTGCCTGTCACGAACATGGGCTACGCGACGACAGCCGGGGGCGGTGTATCGGCATCATTTACCGCCGCGGCGACAGTGCAATTCAGCACGCGCGTCATGCTGATCTTCATCCCGAACCTATAGGCCAGCGCAAATGACCGCACAGGCATACCTTCTCCACGACACATCGGGTGCGGTGTTCGGAACCGGCTTCACGCCGGATGGGACGCTGCCGGACAACGCGATTGCCGGCACTGCTGCGCAGGTTGCCGCATGGCAGGGCAGCACCGTGGTCAACGACGCGATCATCGCGCCGCCCGCGCCGGCCGCCCCCACGCTGGCTCAGCAGGCCGCCGGGTTGATTGCGTCGGGTCTGACGATCGCCAGCACCGGCACGCCGGCGCTCGACGGCACCTATGCGTGCGACAGCGCCACCACCGACCATATCCAGGCGGAGATGGTCGCGATCCTGGTAACGGCCGCATTCGCCGATGGCACCGCCTCCGTCGCATGGCCCGACGTGACGGGCGCCCTCCATACTTTCCAGTCCGTGGCGGCGTTCAAGGCGTTCGCCGTCGCTGTCGCCGGTTTCGTCGCGGCGGGGTTCAAAGTGATGAACGGCTCATCCACCACGCTGCCCACCGCGACGGCGACGATCGCATGAGCGAGATTTCAGTCAAACCGGGCGACACGCTGCTGTTGCAGATGACGTTCCAGAACGACGACGGCAGCGGTGCCGATCTGACGAACGTGACCTTGCTGTCCCAGGTGCGCGACCCAGTGGGCAACCTGATCGCCGTCCTGCCGATCACGAAGACCTCGGTGCTGAATGTGGCGACCGTCGATGTGGACACCACTGGATGGCCGGGCGGCCTGCTGCGCTGTGACATCAGGGCCGTGTCCGCGGGCTTTAGGGATATGTCCGAAACCTTCGGCATCCGGGTGAACAGGGCGGTGACACAATGAAGGTCCTAATCACGCAGCGGGATATTCCGCCGCCGATCCCCGCCGGCGCGGCTGGCGGCATCGTCGCCGCGCCAGGTGACCAGAACAGCGCGACCGTGCTGACGGCGCGGGTGAATATCGTCACCAATGCCGCCGCCGGAACGGCGGTGCGGCTGAAGAACATCCTCGGCAACCAGCAGACCTTGTTGAACCGGGGAGCCTTCAGCCTGACGGCGTATCCGGAGCCCGGCACGCAGATCGAGGGCTACGGCCTCAATCAACCGGCGCAGCTCGTCGTCGGCGGCAACGCGACGTTCACCTATGACAATAACATTACCTGGTATGTGACGTGAGAGCGTATCGCCTCCTCTTCGCCGCCGCGGCGCTGTTGGCGGCGGCAAATGCCTTCGCCCAGACGCCTAAGGTCGGGCCGATGCAATCGCAGCTCAATGGCGCCGACATCAACAACCCCTCGATCTTCCTGCAGAACCTCGGGCTGCCGCCCTCGGCCACCACCGACACCACCAACGCGGGCAACATCACCTCCGGCATCCTGCCGGCGGCACGGCTGCCAGCGCCGACGGGGGGCACGCTGGGCGGGGTGCAGAGCCTGGGCGCGACGGCCCACCAGTGGCTGTCCTACATCGACCCATCGGGTGTGCCGCATCAGTCCCAGCCGGCTGCCGCCGACATCTCCGGCCTGGCGTCCTCGGCCACCACCGACACCACGAACGCCGCCAACATCAGCTCTGGCACGCTCTCGGCCGCGCGGCTGCCGGCGCCGACGGCCAGCACGCTGGGCGGGGTGCAGAGCCTGGGCGCGACGGCCCACCAGTGGCTGTCCTACATCGACCTGTTGGGCGTTCCGCATCAGTCGCAGCCGGCGGCCGCCGACATCTCCGGGCTGGCGTCCTCGGCCACCACCG
>PKWQ01000424.1 GCA_003133265.1 Acetobacteraceae bacterium | reverse complement strand
ACCGGGGTCGAGATGGAGGCGCTCGTCGCGGCCTCGGTGGCCGCCCTCACCATCTACGACATGTGCAAGGCCATCGACCGCGGCATCGAGATCGGCGGTGTGCGCCTGCTCGAAAAGCAGGGCGGGGCGAGCGGTCACTGGCGCCGCGGGCAGGACGGCCGATGAGCGCGCCGTCCGACAGGAACGCGGCGGGCGCTCGCGCCGCCGCCTCAGACGCTGTGAGCGCGCCGGCGCTGCCACGAGGTGCGGTCGTCTCGGTCAACGTCGCCGCCGCGAAGGGCATGCGCAAGAAGCCCAGAGCCGAGATCCTCCTCGTGGCCGGCCACGGCGTCGAAGGCGACGGTCACGCCGGTCCGTGGCACCGGCAGGTGAGCCTGCTCGCCCGCGAGAGCATCGCCACGATGCGCGCGAAGGGGCTCGACGTCGGCCCGGGGGATTTCGCCGAGAACGTCACCACCGAGGGCGTGGTCGTGGCCGAGCTGCCGCTCGGCACGCGGTTGCGGTTAGGCGGCTGCCTGGTCGAGCTGACCCAGATCGGCAAGGTCTGTCACGATCACTGCGCGATCTATCGCGCCGCGGGCGACTGCGTCATGCCGCGCGAAGGCATCTTCGTGCGGGTACTCGAAGGCGGACCGCTGCGAGCTGGCGACGAGGTCGTGGTCGAGTCGCTCGGCAACGGGTTCGTCGACGGCCTGGCCGCCGCCGACGGCCTGGCCGATGTGGCCGGCGCCTCGGGCGACGTTTCGGGCGGCGACGCCCGCCCGCCAGAAGCAGTCGAGTGAGGTGAGGCGCAGGTGAGCGAGACCGTCTCGATCCGGGCCGTGGTCATAACGCTGTCCGACTCCGGCCACGCCGGCCTGCGCGACGACGAGAGCGGCGCGGTGCTCGAGGGCCTGCTGAACGAGCTCGGCGCCGAGTACGTCGAGCGGCTGCTGCTGCCCGACGATGAGCTCCTGACGAGAGAGAAGCTGATCCACTTCTCAGACCGCACGCCGGCCAACCTCATCCTCACCACCGGCGGGACGGGCTTCACCTCGCGCGACGTGACCCCCGAAGCCACGAAGGCGGTGCTCGACCGCGAGGCGCCGGGCTTCGCCGAGGCCATGCGCGCCGCCTCGCTGGCCAAAACGCCTCGCGGGATGCTCTCGCGGGCCGTGAGCGGCTTGCGCGGCACCACCCTGATCATCAACTTCCCCGGCAGCCCGACGGCCTGCAGAGAGAACTTCGAGGTGATCCGCGAGGCCCTGCCGCACGCCCTCGAGAAGCTCGCCGATCTGGGCGGCGACTGCGCCGTCGAACGGTAGAACCGCCGGTCGGGCTCAGTCGGAGTTGGCAGGGACGCCGGCCGGACTCAGTCGGGGTCGGGCGAACTCAGTCGGGCTCGGTCAGCGCCAGGGCGAAGTAGGCCGCGATCGTGGCGTCGGCGTCCTCGACCTCCTGCCAGTGTGCCGCGCTGAGAAGGTCGGAGAGTCTGCGCGCGTCGATCCCGAGTTCCGACGCGGCCGCGGCGCGCGTCTCGTGACCGCGCACCGCGCGCACCGCCTGCCACTCGGCGTCGCCGCGGCCGCGCACAAGGGGGTCGACCAGGTCGCTGTAGGCGTTCAGCAGCAGGTCGCCGGCCGCACCGGAGCCGCTGTAGCACACCAGACGGTCTTCGTGCCAGGCCGCGACGAAGGCGTCTTCGGCCGAGCCCTCGACGGCCACGCCGACCCGTACCTGCAGGGGGGCGAGCAGTTCGCGCATGACGCTCACGCACAAGGGCGCCTGCACGGGGTCAGTCAGGGCGCCGTGCAGCGCGTCATCGTAGGCGACCTCGAACGGCGCGGCGATGCTCGGCAAGAAGAGTTTGTTCAGTTGCCGCACGGCCTCGCCGAGCGCGGGCAGCAACGTGTCGGGGTTGTCGAGCTGACGTGAGCCGATCACGTCGGCGTAGATCCCAGCGTGCACGGGTGCGCCTCCTCGCCAGTGGGTGGGCGTCGGCGTACCTCTACGCCGGCGACGGCCTCATTCCTCTTGTGAAGCGGCCATCGCGCTGAGTCGAACTAGTGACGCTCGCGCCGCTACCGACTACATTAGTGTGTGTCGGCGCTACGCCGTGGGGCGTGGGGCCGCCTGTATGATGCAGGGGTGATCTGGGCAGGGGGAATGAGGCAGTGAACAGAAGGGCCCGCCGGCGCCTGATCGTCGCCACCGTCATCCTCGTCGCGGTCGTGGCCGTGGCGATGGTCTACGTCATCGCTCGTGAGGGGTCCTACTACCGCCAGGTCTCGGCGCTCACGGCCGCCGACGACGGCCGGAACGTCACGGTCGGCGGGGCGGTCGTCAACGGCACCATCGTGCGCGACGCCTCGGGTGTCGCCTTTCGCATGGAGGACCTTACCGGTCGACCGACCACGGTTCGCGTCGAGTACGGAGGCCAGATGCCGGCCACCTTCGCTGCCGGCGTGCAGGTCGTCGTCAGCGGCAGATACGTCGCGGGCGGCTTGATCACCGCCGACCAGCTCGAGACCAAGTGCCCGTCGAAATACCAGGGCAAGGCGAGCCCGCTGCCGCAGCCGAGCAAAGTAAACTAGGATCGCGCTTGTGATTGCAGGTCCGCACTCGTGATCGTCATCGGCCGCTTCGCCCTGTTCTGTGCGCTCGTCTTCTCGCTCGGCGCAGTCGCGCTCATCGCGCTCGGCCTGCGGTCGCGCGACCGGACCCTTTTGCGCAGTGGCTACCTGGCCGTGTACGGGCTGTTCTTCGCGGTCGTGGTGGCGTTCGCGATCGGCAACGTGCGGCGGCCGGAGTGACACAAGCGATTGATGCTGGTGGCGACGGTTTCGATTCTGGATGCGGCGGTGGCGCGCTGGTTTATCGTTTTCCTGGCGCCGCCCGGACCGCCCGGCCCCCCGCCCGTCATGGTGGACGTTCCGCCCTCGTTGCTGACCTGCGCTCTGCTGATCGTCGGGATTGTCCATGACTGGCGCCAGCGCGGGCGTCCGCATCCCGCCTATCTCGTGGGCGGAGGCTCGCTGCTGGCGCTCAAATTGCTCCAACTGCCGCTGAGCACGACGGCGGCGTGGCATGCGGTGGCCGGCCGGGTGCTGGCGCTGGCGGGATAGCGAACCCCCGGGCTCTTCAAGGGGCGGCGCCGGCCGCTGGGCCGACCGATCCGAACGCCCGCCCGCCCCAGGGAAGGTTGCCCCGTCCTCCAGATAGTCTTGCTGACCGTCCGCCCCTGCCGTACGCTGCGGCCCGGGTGGAAACAAGGAGTCAGGGCAATGACCAACGCATCGCGGACTCGCACCGCCGGGCTTCGCCGGCGTAGCTTTATCGGCGCCTCACTCGCCGTCGCCGCATTCCCGCTCGCGGCTCCAGCACTGGCGCAAGGCCGGCAGCGCGCGCTCCGCTTCGGCAGCCCGATGCCCACCAACACCTCCTATCATGCGGCGATGGTGACCTTTGCCGACGAACTGGCGAAGCTCTCGAACAACCGTCTGAAGGTCGATCTGTTTCCCAACGCCCAGCTCGGCGGACTCAAGGACATGCTGACCGCGGTGCAACTCGGCACCCAGTCGATGCTGATCACTGTGCCCGCCTGGTATTCGAACTTCATCAAGCAGATGGACGTCCTCTCGCTGCCGTTCCTGACCGCATCGCCGGAGCGGCTGCGGTCCGCGCTGGAAGGCGGCCTGGGTGAGCGGTTGTCCGGCCACGCGGCCGCCGCGGGGTTCAAGCTGCTCAGCCCCTGGATGATCGGCCCACGGCACATGGTCAACAATGTCCGTCCGATCCATGCGCCGAAGGACATGGAGGGGCTGAAGCTGCGGGTGATCTCCAGCCAGGTCTATCTGCAGGCGTTCCGCGCGCTCGGTGCCAACCCGGTCGCGATGGACTACGCCGAAGTGTACCTCGCCATGCAGCAGCACACGATCGACGGTTACGATCTTGGCCTGCCGGACGTGCTCAGCGGAAAATATTACGAAGTCAGCAAGTTCGCCTCGCTGACCAGCCATGTCATCGACACATTTATCGTTGGCATGAACAAGACACTCTGGGACGGATTTTCGTCCGAGGAGCAGGCGATGATCAATCAGGCATTGAAGCTGGCGACCGATCAGCAGTGGGACGCGCAGACGCGCGCCCTCAACGAAGCACGCGAGAAACTGGGGAGCCTGATGCAGATCAACGACATCACTGCCGCCGAGCGTGCCGTGTTCGTCACGGCAACGGGTCCAGTGGTGCAGCAGTTCGAAACCTCCCTCGGCAAGGACCTGATTGACGAGGCACGCCGAGCCCTCGGCGCCGCCTGACGCACCACCGATCATGCGCGCCCGCATTTTGAACGCCCTCGCCCTGGTAAACGAGGCGGTGGTGGTGGCGGCGATCGTCCTTGATCTGCTGCTGACCTTCGCCAACACCATCGCCCGCTATGGTTTCAATTCCGGCATCCATTTTGCCGAGGACGCCTCGGCGATCCTGATCGGGATCATCACCTGGCTGGGTTCGGCAGCCTATTTCCGCCGAGCGGGGGGGATGTCTTATACGGCGCTGGTCGATCATGCCGGCGGAACCGCGGGTGCGGCGCTGCGTGCGGCCGGGCTCTGGCTGGTGCTGATCGTGATCACGATCTCGCTCTGGTCATTCCCACTGTTCTTCCAACGGCAATTGATGCAGTCCCTGCCGGTGCTGGGGATCAGCAACGCCGCCGTGGTCGGCTGGCAGGCGGTCGGGCTGACATTGTTCGCGGTGTTCGCGGCGGAAAAACTCACGGCCACGCCATGGCGCGGCGTGGCCGTGTCGTTCGCCATCCTGCTGTTGTTGGGCGGCGCGGTATTCGTGCTTCGAGAACTCTGCGACCAGGGCGCCGAGTTCGATCCGCTGCTGCCGATCGCCGTTGTGATGGTCGCGGCGTTCCTCACCGGCGCGCCGATCGCGGTGATCCTGGGGCTTGGCGGAGCGCTGTTTTTCATCATCACCGGCGATGCGCCGCTCGCCGCGATCCCGGCAGCGTATCAGGCCGGCATCACCAGTTTCATCTTGTTGGCGATCCCGTTCTTCATGCTGGCCGGCGCGCTGATGGAGGTCAGCGGCCTGGCGCGGCGCATGATCGACATGGTCCAGGAATGGATCGGCCACTGGCCGGGCGGGCTGCTGCTGGCCGAGGTGGTGGCGATGTACATCTTCTCCGGCATCTCCGGTTCCAAGGCCGCCGACATGGCGACCGTCGGCAGCGTGATGAAGGGGCCGATGCGCGAACGCGGCTATCCCGCAACCGAGTCGGTCGCCGTGCTCGCCGCCGCGGCGGCGATGGGCGAGGTGATACCCCCCTCGCTGGCGCTGCTGATCCTCGGCTCGATCACCACTCTTTCGGTCGGCGCGTTGTTCCTGGCGGGAATATTGCCGGCGGCGTTCCTCGCAGTCGCCCTGATGATCGCCATAGTGGTGAAGAGTCGCGGCGGGCGCATGCCCAAGGGGCCGCGCTTCGCGCTTCGCCGGGCGCTGTGCAGCATCCCACCCTCGATACCCGCGCTGCTGCTGCCGGTGATCGTGGTAGGCAGCATCGTCGGCGGAATTGCCTCCCCCACGGAATCGTCCTCCTTCGCCTCGGTCTATGGCTTCATTGTCGCGGCATTGGTCTATCGCTCGATCGGCTTCGGCGCCGCCTGGATCGCGTTGCGCGAGGCGGCGCTGACCGCGGGCATGATCCTGCTCATGGTGGCGATGGCGAACCTGTTGTCGCAGGCAATCGTGATCGACGGGCTTGGCCGCACGCTCGCCCTGGCGTTCGGGGCGCTGCATGATCCGACCCTGTTCCTGTTCCTCAGCATGGCGGCGATGATCGTGATCGGCTTCGTGCTGGAGGGCTTCCCGGCCATCCTGATCTCGGCGCCGATCCTGCTGCCGGTGGCCGAACGCATGGGCATCGATCCGTTGCAATATGGCATTCTTTTGGTGATGGCGGTCGGCATCGGCGTGTTTCTTCCGCCCGTGGGGATCGGCTACTACATCGCCTGCGCGATCGGCGACGCGCCCACCAACAAGACCATGCGCCCATCCCTGATGTATAATATCTGGCTTGTGCTTGGCCTGATCGTCGTCATGCTGGTGCCGGCCATTACGCTTGCCGTGCCGCACGCATTTGGCTTCCGCTGAAATCTGACGCGGTCGGTATAGCAAGAGCCACCCAATCTGCGGTAATCAACCCTCTCGTCCCAGCGTGTCGGGATTCAGACTCAGGTGCGCTACCTGGGCTGTTACCCGAATTTGAAGTAAGACTGAAACGTAAGGTGCAGCAGGCGGCAAATGTCTAAGATCCCGATCGATCCCTATGTTCTCGCCATTCTCACCATGGTTGGCTTGGCCTCGGTGCTGCCCGTGGATGGGCAAAGCGCCATCATTGCCGGATACGTCACCAACGCCGCCATCGCATTGTTGTTTTTCCTGCACGGTGCCCGCCTGGCCCCCAGAGCCGCACTGGCCGGCGCGCGCCACTGGAAACTGCATATCGTGGTGCTGTTGTCGACGTTTTTGCTGTTCCCGGTCCTGGGGCTGGCAGCCCGGGCGGCGATGCCGGGGCTGCTGCCGGGGCCGCTGTGGACCGGCGTCATTCTGCTGTGCTTGCTGCCGTCAACCGTTCAGTCCTCGATTGCGTTTACCTCCATCGCCAAGGGCAACGTCGCTGGCGCGCTATGCGCCGCCACCGCATCGAACCTGCTGGGCATGGGGCTGACGCCGCTGCTGGCAGGGTTCCTGCTCAGCGCGAGTGGCGGGTTTTCCTTGCATGGCGTCGGCGACATCGTGGTGCAGCTTTTGCTGCCATTCGCCGCCGGACAGCTCGCGCGCCCCCTCATCGGTCCCTGGGTCACCCGCAACAAGAAAATGCTGGGATGGGTCGATCGCAGCTCTATTCTGTTGGTTGTTTATGTCGCATTTTCCGCGGGCGTCACTCAAGGCATCTGGCACCAACTGAAAGCCATCGATCTGGGCGCGCTGCTGGCGGTCGACTCCGTGCTGCTGGCCGTGGTCATGGCGGTCACGCTGTCCGCCAGTCGGATGCTTGGCTTTTCCCGCGAGGATGAGATTACTATCGTGTTCTGCGGCTCCAAAAAGAGCTTGGCCAGTGGCTTGCCGATGGCGACTGTTCTCATGGCCGGACCGTCGGTTGGGCTGATCGTGCTGCCGCTGATGCTGTTCCACCAGATCCAGTTGATCGTATGCGCGGCAATGGCCAAGCGGTATGCGAACACCATGCCTTTGCCAGTGGACGAGGCCGCCCAGACCGCCGACTAGNNTCGATCGATGAACCTGTTTGATCGGATTCAGCCGGGGTCCCGATCGGGTGCCGAAAACACACATGAGCCTCTGGCTGAAATCCAAGACCCTAGGAAACTCCGCCTGTCCTTCCCGGCCAATGGCTTGCATGCTCCGTGGCTTGGGTAACAAACTGTCCCTGGACATCGGGAGGCGCCACGAGACAACCGCGCACCCGCGCACGGGAGAAAATCCATGGACCTCAGAGGGACGGTTGCACTGGTGACGGGCGGTAACGGCGGGCTCGGGCAGCGCATCTGTCACGCGCTGGCGCAGGAGGGGGTGCATATCGCCGTCATGTATGCACAGAGCCGCGACCAGACGGAGGGCGTCGCCCGCGAACTGGCATCGAGCTATCAGATCAACGCTGCGGCATTCGCCTGCGACATCACCGATGGCGCGGCCGTGGAGCGGCTAGTCGGCAACGTGACCAGCTGCTTCGGCCGTCTCGACATTCTCGTCAACGACGCCGCCTACAACAAATCGATCCCCTTCACCGACCTCAACAATCTGACGCTCGAGGTGTGGGACAAGATTATGGACGTCAACCTGACGGGGCCAATGCGCCTTATCAAGACGGTGGCGCCGGTCATGAAGGCCCAGGGGCGCGGCCGCATCGTCAATATCTCGTCCGTGGCCGGGCTGACGCCGACTGGCTCGTCCATCGCCTATGCGGTGTCGAAGGCAGGCCTCATCCATCTTACGAAGTGCATGGCGGTGGCGCTGGCGCCCGAGACACTGGTCAACTGCGTGGCGCCGGGCCTTCTGGAGGGTACGCGCGCGACATCCAATCTCCGGCCCGAGATGATCGAGCGTTCCGCGGCCGGCTCGCTGCTGAAGAAGGCCGCCGATAAGGACGACTGCGCCGACATGGTGGTTACCATGTGCCGCACCCAGACCATGACCGGCCAGACGATCGTCATCGACTCTGGACGCGTGTTTCATTGAGAAACGGCCTCGCTCGCGCGAGGACCGCGCGACGACCGGGGCTTCATTATCGCGGTTCCGCCTGGCGTCTTTTCAATACGCGGCCTCCAGCAGCCGAAGCGCGTCCTCGATCTGATCCTCTGCCGAGCGCAGGCCAGGGTTGAAATTGAAGTTCTTCACCGTCTCGTTGGCGATGTTCTGAAGGTCGTCCCGGGGGATATCAATCTGGCGCAACCGCGTCGGCGCCCCGACGCGCGAATAGAGGCTCTCGAGCTTGTCGGCCACGGCGAGTGCGGCCTGTCTTGCGTCCATCCCGTCGCGCCAGACCTCGAGGGCCTCCGCGACCTGCCGTGCCGCCTTGGCATCGATCGCTTCGGAGAGCCTTATTTTCGTCGCATGAACGACCGAGGTCGACTCACCCTGCCCGACATGCGGATAGCGCACGTGAAGCGCCGTCGACACCGCGTAGTTGCCGGAGAAGGCTCCACCCCGATACCGGGGGGCCCCGTCATCTTCGGCACGGTCCTGCAGCAAGGCCGCGATGGCGAAATCGATGCGCACGGACGGGTTATCGAGTTCGTCGGCCAGCCGCGGATAGGCGCGGTAGGCCAGCCGGAAAGCATGGTTCCGGCCAGCCTCCGCCAACGGATTGATCTCGGTTTGCGACATCGCGGCGACATGGCTGGCAAACACCGTTGTCGCCGTGGAGCGGATCAGCTCCGGCGGCGCGCTGAGTAGCGCGTTCTCATCGAGGAAGATGGCCTGCGGGCGCGTTTTGGGATCGAAATACTCCATACGATGGTCCAGGTCGGGGTTTTTCAGGCCCGCGCCGGACCGGTTCATGGCGCTGGTTGGCGTGGTCGGAATATTGACGATCGGCGGTTTCGGCGCGAGCAGCCGAGGGCTGTAGGCCGGCTTGCCTTCGGGATACTGGGTCATGATCTGGAACGGGTCGCCCGGCTCCGCCATGAAGATCGCCACCACGCGCGTCGCGACCATGACGCTGCCGCCGCCGACCGCGATCAGCAGATCGGCCCCGGCCTCGGTCGCGGCCTCCTTGGCCGCGCGCACCGAGACGTAGGTGGAATCCTTCTCGATGCCGTCATAGACGCCGGCATAACGGTTGCCGAGGACCGCTTCGATGCGCCGGACCGTATCGGTCCGCCGGTTGACGGATCGGGAGCAGACCACGAAGGCCCGCTTCGCGCCCGCTCGGTCGACGGCCTCCTTCAGCCCCTGCTCGATGACCTGCCGGCCGCAGTGTAGACGCAACGGATAGACCACCGCCCGGAAATCATGTGCGCTCATCGTTTCCTCCATCCGTTGTGGCGCGCGCGGTTGTATCCGTTCGGCGTCCGGCGTACGAAACCACTATCAGTGTTCGGGCAATGCTCCGGTCAGCCGTCAGCCCGGCAACCGCAGCAACCGGTCCGCGTTGCCATGGGCGATCTTCGCGCGCGCCATGTCGATGCCCGGCTGGCCCGGCACGAGGTCGGCCCCTGGGCCGGCGACCGAAAGCACCTGCACGGTGATCCCGCTGGCGTCCATGTCCGCGAGCCGCGCGGAGCCGAGGTCGGCCAGTTCGTTACGTTTGGTGGTCTGTGCCCAGACGAAGTCCGGGCCGGGAAAGCCGCGGCGGGCGATCGCGTCAGGGGAGATGCCCGCGACGATGCTGGGGACAGTGCAGTGCTCTTCCAGGGCGACGATGCGCATGTGGTTCTCTCCCTTGGGGTTGGGGAGGAGAGTCGCATGTTGGTTGCCGCGCGACAATCACGGTGAGAACGCCCAACAATCAGCATGGCCAGACAAACGATGAACTAACATTCCACCCGGACCACCCCGCCCAGCCCGCTTTCGGCGCCGACGCCGATCACCAGCGCCTTGGGTTTGCTTATGCGATCTCTGCCGTTTTCATAATTACTTGGCGCCGGCATGGCGCACGGCATCACCCTGGCGGAACCAGCCGCCGGCGCCCACCGTGGTTGCCACCAGCACGCCATATACGATCAGTCCAAGTGCCAGGGCGGCGAACAGCCAGTTCAGCGAACCGGTCAAGCTCAGTGCAATCCAGCCGCCGCCAACCGCGATCAGCAGGCGCAGCAGCCCGGCGAAGAGCGGCCAGAACAGTCGGCCGGCCCCCTGGGAGGCGAAATACAGCGACAGCCCAAGCCCGAAGAAGCCGTAGGTCGGGCCGACAACCCGCAGATAGGCGGCGCCACTAGCCAGCATGCGCGGGTCATCGCCAAACAGACCCAGCCAGGCTGCCGGCCAGATCGCGGCGGCAACGCCGATCCCCTCGGTCAGGACGAGGGCCAGCGCTCCGCCGGTCATGGCGATGCGCAGCGCCCGCGCGTGCTGCCCTGCGCCGATATTGGTGCCGACCAGCGCGACCATCGGCGCGCCCAGGCCGAAGACCAGCGGGATCAGCAGATATTCCAGCCGCCCGGCGGTGCCATAACCGGCCACCGCGCCCGGCCCGCCCACCGCGCCCACGAGCGCCGTGGTCAGGGCAATGGTCAGCGTGGTCTGCAGCGAACTGATCGACGCGACGGCGCCGACCCGCAGGATGTCGGCGAACAGCGGCCAACGCAAAGCGGACGGAAGCAAGGCAGCCAGGCGCAAACGGACCAAGGCGCGCCCGGACCAGACATACCAGCCCAGCACCAGAACGGTCAGCGCCGCGGTCAGCAGCACCGCGAACCCGGCACCGGCCATGCCAAGCGCCGGGATCGGGCCCAGGCCGAAGATCAGCAGCGGCGAGAGCGGGATCAGCAGCACCACTCCCGCGCAGATCGCGATGGCGGGGACGAACATGTTGCCGGTGCCGCGGATCACACTGGCCAGCGCATTCATCACCCAGACCAATAAGTTGCCGGCGAAGACCACGTTGGAATAGGTCAGCGCAGCTTCCAGCGACGCGCCTTCCCCGCCCAGGGCGCGGTACAACGGCCGGCCGAACAGCAGCACCAAAGCGGAGAATGTCAGACCGAGTGCCGCGTTGATGATCAAGGCATGCGCCACCAGCGCCCCCGCCTCGTCGCGCTTACGCGCACCCAGCGCGCGGGCGATGGCCGAGGAGATGCCCCCGCCCATCGCGCCGGCCGACAGCATCTGCACCATCATGAAGCCGGGAAACACCAGCGCCATGCCGGTCAGCGCGTCGGTACCCAGGTGCGAGACCCACCAGGTCTCGATCAACCCGACCGACGCCTGCGCCAGCATCACCAGGACGTTCGGCCACGCCATGCGCAGCAACGTTGGGATGATGTTCCCCTGCAGCAGCATGATCGTGCGCGGGTTGAGCGCGGTTGACAGCGGGGCAATGACGGACGGACCGGCAGTCGGGAGCACAACCGTCACGGTGAAACCTTCGGTTTGCCCCAGGTGGGTTCGGACGGCGGATCACTCAGCAGCAAGCCGGCATCGGTGGTGTCGAGCCGATGCCGTGTCGCGTTCCCCGCGGCGGGGCCGGGGGCGAGCACATACTCGGGCGCGACTAGCGGGCGCAGCGTGACGCGGTCCACCAGCACGGGGTCGGCCACCGCGCCGGTCGTGGCATTGACGATCTGCACACTGGCCCCTTCGGGCGCGAAATGGCGGTTGCCCCAGGCCAGCATCGCCAGCAGTATGGAGCGGAAATCACGGCCGCGTTCCGTGAGCAGGTATTCGTCGCGCGGCGGGCGGGTGCTGTAGCGATGCCGCTCCAGCAGCCCAGCCTCGACCAGGGCATTGAGCCGGCGTGTCAGCATGTTCGGCGCGATGCCGAGGCTTTTCTGGAATTCGTCGAACCGCGTCATCCCGGCGAAAGCGTCGCGCAGGATCAGCATGGTCCACCATTCGCCGACGCGGTCCAGGCCGCGGGCGATCGGGCAGGCCATCTGGCTAAAGCTTTTGCGCTGCATGGACGTGATCTAGGATAGTCGCTATCATTATGCAAGTTACTAAATCGGAGGACCACCATGAAAAAATCGGACCAGCTTTCGAACGGCTCGTCGGCAAACGGGCCTTGGAGCTTGGGTTTCTAAAGGGGGCTCTGCGAAACGCGCCTACATCCGTGATTGTCGGCCCCCAGATCTCTCCGTCGTCGAAGGATGTCGGCTGATGGGAATCTCGCGCTCGATCTACTACGAGACGCCGGTTGCGACATCCGACGACACCGCGATCGTCCAAGCCATCACCGCTATCTGCGATGAGTTCGAATACTATGGCTGGTCCCAGATGAGGCCGGTCGAATGGGCTTTGTGAAGGCGGAGAAACCTCGGTAAGCTTCCGGTGAACGGCTGAACACAGCCCCCGCGAGACCAGGATCGCGGAAATCGGGAGAGGAAAGCGCCATGGCCAAGAAGATCCCCGGCATGCAGCCGGCCCGCCGCGACCTGATAAAGACTGGGCTTGCCGCCGGCGCGCTGGCGACGCTGGCGCCGTGGGCCGGCGGCCCGGCCGCGGCGCAGCCGG